>CAZMJK010000098.1:924-6847 GCA_964566555.1 uncultured Bifidobacterium sp.
TGTTGTGTGGCATCGGCATCGTGCCGGCCATTCTCGGGCTCATCTTCGGAATCATCGGAAAGAACAAGGTTGAGAAGTCTGGTGGCGCACTCAAAGGTCGAGGCATGGCGTTGGCCGGTGCGATCTGCGGTGCAGTCGCCATCGTCCTGTTCATCCTCTGGATCGTGATCGTGGTCATCGCCAACGTCAACTCCGGCTCGTCGACTTACTAGTCGTAGTTGATCTGAGCGCCGATCGAACCTTCTTCGGCCAACACCAAGTCCTCTGGTCGTCGACCAGCGAGAATCGGCGCGACTGCGGCGCGCCATTCGTCGGTGCGGACGGCGAACCGAGCATCGAAACTCACACGTGTGATCGACGTGGTGTTGGTGACCGATCCATGGCGAAGCAACCCACCATCGAACACCAGCATCTCGCCGTAGTTCACGGCGATCGGTTCAGGTCGGTGTGACCCGTAGTTATCGTCAACCCAGATCGTCGCGGTTCCCTCGGCGTCGACGAACGGCACCCAGAGGTTGATGTAATCCAGTCGGCGAGTGACGTCGGCATCGCGATGCCAACCACTGACGGTTGGTGTTCCTGGCAGATGCACCCGAAAGGTCGGGTTGGTGGTGAGCGCTACCGAACCAGTGGCCAACTGGCTCAATGCGGCCATTGTCGCCTCCACATACATTCGCCGTAGCGGGTGATCGGGTGGAGTAGCAGCGAGGATCCCACGTAATCGCAAGTTGTCCTCGGTCGCAAGGATGGCGTTCGGATCGCGGCGACGTTTCTCAGCGAGCACCTCGTCGGCCATTGCTACGAGCGAGGTCACCCCGAGAACTTCGGCCGCCACCTCCGCGAACGGAAACCGCTCAGTGTCGTATCGGAGCCGATGGACGACGCGCACGGCCGCAGTCTAGGTTCGCTGCGCTCTTCGTATCCCTCGACCCCATGCTGGAGCACACCATGACCGAAGCAGCACGTCTCGATGCGAGGCCAAAGGGTTCGCTCACCGCAGTCGGTTCGGGAATCAAGTCCGTCGCTCATCTCACGATGGAAGCGAAAGCTCGAATCGAGTGGGCCGACCAGGTGTTGATCTGTGTTGCCGATGGTGTGACCGACACCTACGTGCGCCAACTCAATCCCAACACCGAGGATCTTCACGTCTATTACGGCCAAGACAAGCGACGTCGTGTGACCTATCGCGATATGGCCGATCGCATCTGCATGTATGTGCGTCGCGGTCTCAATGTTGTCGTTGTCATGTACGGCCACCCCGGTGTGTTCGTGAACCCGACTTTTGCGGCCATGGATGACCTTCGAGCCGAGGGATATCGGTGCGAGATGCTGCCCGGAGTCTCAGCTGAGGACTGTCTGATCGCCGATCTCGAGATCGATCCGGCCACCGAGGGTATGCAGACCTATGAAGCCACGGCCTTCCTCGTACGCAACATCACGATCGATGTCTGCGTGCCGCTCGTGCTGTGGCAGGTCGGAGTCATTGGTGAATCTGGATACGAACGCAAAGGATTCGACAATCACAACCTGCATGTGTTGGTCGAGCGACTTTCGGAGCTCTACTCGCCTGAGCATGAAATCGTGATTTACGAAGCCGCCCAGCACCCGTTGGCCGACCCCCGGATCCGCGTCTACCGGCTGTGCGATCTCGATGACGACGCCGCCACCGGCATCTCCACCATGTTCGTGCCCCCGAAAGGCCCGGCAAAGCCCGATCTGGAGATGGCCCGCCGTCTCGGCATCGGCTGAATCCCCACGACTATCGTTTCCCCATCCCTTCTCCTCTGGAGGTCGATCGATGACCGTTACCAACTCCTTCGAAGATCTCATGGTCGAGGTCTGTCTCGACGTCGACCTCCTCGAGTCGGTGCAGGCCGACCCCACTGCGGCGTTGCGCAATGTCGGTGCGCCAGCGTGGGCGGGAGAGTTCGTCGATCGCCGGCGGGGTTCGTGGATCTCCGCAGCGTTGTCGATGGTGCGTCCGTTGCCGACTGCTGAAGAGATCGTGGCGTACGTCGAAGAGCGTTGCCCCGAAGATCCGGCGTTCGCCGAGCGCATCATCGTTGAGCCGAAGCCCACCCTCGAGCGCGTGTACCAAGTGGTGTTTCCGTCGATCACGTCGTTCACGGTCACCGAGATCGACGGCAAGGTGAGCCTCAACATCACCGATCTTCCCGATGCGCCTATCGGCCTTCGTCAACGACCAGCGATTGTGGAGATGACCGATACCGATACCGATATCGACGTGGATGTGGACGTCGACATTGATATCGACGTGGATATCGACGTTGATTTCGCCGTCGTCGTCGACGTGGACATTGATGTCGACGTCGATATCGATACCGACATCGTTGTGCAGACCAGCCCCAACCAGCCCCAGAACGCCGGCGCTCCGGGCGCATGGGCGCGCTATTGGGACGGACGGCGCGATCTGTGGAAGACCCGCGACGATCGTCTCGTCGCACGTCACTGAGCAGCACTATGACAGGCCGGGCGCGACCCGGTGCTGACGCGGCGGCGCTGCGCCGACTGCTGTGGCGCTGGCGATGGAAGGTCCTGGCCGCATTCTTGGCGGCGTCGGCCTCGGCGGTGCCGGTGCTGTATTCCACGCTCGCAATCGGCAACGCCGTCGACGCGGTTCGTCGAGACGATTCATCGAGTCTGTCGAAGTGGACATGGATCCTCTTCGGCCTTGCCGCACTGGCAATCGTGTTGTGGAGCGTGCGTATCTGGTTGACCTCTCGCGCCGCGTTCGCCATCGAGCACGATGTGCGCGCCGACTACTTCGAGAAGATCCTCAACGCATCACCGGTCGAACTTGCTCGCCACGATGTCGGTCAACTCGTGGCCCGCGGAACGGCCGATCTGCGGTCGGTGCGTACGTTCTTCACCGGCGGTCTCCCAGGTGTGGCGCAATTGCTCACTGGATTCGTCTTCGTTCTCGTGCAGTCCGGTCGAACACATCCGTGGCTCGGCATCATCGCCATCGCTCCGGTCGCCGGAGTGGTGATCGCCGCGTGGTGGCGCCTTCGTCGTGACACCGGAGCGATGCACGAAGCTCGCGATGAATTCGGGGCGGCAACGACGAAGATCGATGAAACGGTCCGAGCCATGGATGTGGTCCGTGGCTACGGGCGCCGTGATGAAATGGCAAGCGAGGTCGATGCCCATCTGCGGGCCGGCCGCTCGGCGATGGACCGCGTCTTCGCTCGCAACGCTCGATTCCAAGCGATCGTCACCGCATTGCCGTATCTCGGACTGCTCGTGGTGTTGGCCGTCGGAGCCCGTCTCGCCATCGAACAGAACTCGGTCACCGGCGGAAACTACGTGTCGGTCTATTTGTTGTTGCTGATGCTGGTCGGGCCGACGGCCTCGTTGGGCACCGTGGTCATGCTGGGTCAACAGGCCGGTGCGGTCATGGGTCGCATCGACGAGGTGATGGCGTGGCCCGATCCGCCGTCCACGTCGGTGGCTCCTGCAGTGGGTGCTGCCGTCGAGTTCGACTCCGTAGCGGCGGGCTACGACGCTCCGGTGTTCTCCGATCTGTCGTTGCGTATCGAGCCGGGGGAGAAAGTCGCCATCGCAGGCGCGATCGGTTCAGGAAAGAGCGTCGCATTCCGTGCGTTGAAGGGCATCGTTCACCCGTTGCGCGGAACCGTGCGGACCGCGCCCGGCACGACACTCATGACCAATGAGGACGTGTTGTTCGAGGGAACGATTCGAGAGGTCCTCACCTACGGTCGACCCGATGCCACCGATGAGCAGGTGTGGGCGGCGCTTCGAGATGTCTGCGCCGATGAGTTCGTCGAGCGGCTGCCCGAAAGGCTCGACACCAAAGTGGGGGGCAAGCGGGGACGGGCCTTCAGCGGCGGCGAGCATCAGCGGCTCGTGCTGGCTCGGGCGCTGCTGACCGAGCCCGATGTGCTCGCCGCCGACGGCGCCACGGTGGGCCTCGATCCGAAGACTCAAGCAATGGTGCTCGCCAATCTCATGGCCCGGGCCGATGCCACCGTGGTCATCGACGGCGGACAGCGATCCAATCTCGGCGCAGTGGATCGCGTGATCACGATCGGACCCGAAGGCGTCCTCGAGGACCGTCGCACCGAGCGCACCGAACGTGCGGAATCAACACCGCCCAACGCGGTTGATCAGCCGAATGCCGAGCCGATGGTGACGACTGAAACCGAGCCGTCTCCATCGACGGGAGCGACGACCGCTCCAGCGTCGAACGAGCGTGACCGTCGCAAGCGCATGGCCAAAGCACGGCGAACAGTAGTGGTCGACCTGCTGCGCCCTGATGTCGGCGCGATCGCAGTTGCAGTGGTTGTGGTGGTGATCGCGACGGCTGCGTCGCTCGGTCCCGCGTTCTTCGGGTACCGCATGGTCGACGACGTGCTCGGAGCCCGCAGCCTCGAGCGTCTCGATCGGCTCACGATGCTGCTGGCCGGTTCGGTGGTGCTCGCGGCGGTGGGAGTCCTGCTGGAAGGCACATCGGTTTCTTCGTCGTTTGCGGATGCGAGCCTTCCGCAGCCTCCTCGACGCACCGAACGCCTACCTTCGAACGCAGGATCCGGGTCGATTGCTCTCGCAGCTCACCAACAACATCGAACTCCTGGCATCGCTGGTACTCAATGCGGGGACGGTCATCATCTCCTCAGCCGCACTTCTGATCGGGATGGCGATCGTCTTCGTTCTCATTGACGTGAAATTGGCAGTGATCGCGTTTATCGCGATGCCGGCCGTCGTTTTCGGTGCCTGGGTGATGTCGAAGGCACGGCGTTGGGCGACCTCTCGAAACGTGGCGGGAATCGGTGATCTGACGGCGTTTCTGCGTGAGACCATCGACGGTTCGGCCACCATGCATGCCTACGGCCGCACCGACTGGCATCGAGAGAAGTTCCGTCGGCTCAACGACGAGGAGGTGCGCGCTCTGTGGCGCGCCTCATGGACTTTCGGTGCCTTTGCGATGTACGCAGACTTCGTCGTTGCCGTTGCCATCGCGTTCGTGGTGATGATCGGCGGTCATGACGCCCTCGGCGGCGCTCTCGCGGTGAGCACGTTGGTGGTGTTCACCACCTATCTCACGACTGGCATCGTGCCCATCTCGACCCTGGCCACGATGCAGGCCTCGTATGGCCAGTCCTCGATCGCGTTCGATCAACTCGTGGCACTCGTCGGTATTCATCCCGAAGCCGATGGCACTGTTACTCCATCGCGTTCGGTGGGGCACGGCGCCGTGGTCGATCTCGACCCCGACGAGACCCATCCACGGCCGGTGGCGATTCGCTTCAATGACGTCTGGTTCGCCTATGACGCACGCGGTTGGGTGTTGCGCCGTCTCAAGTTCCACGTCGATGACGGTGAGCATGTGATGGTCGTCGGGGATTCGGGCGCGGGGAAGACCTCGTTGCTCGGTCTCATCCTTCGGTTCAATCGCCCCCTTCGGGGCACGGTGGAACTCGGTGGTGTCGACCTTGCCGCCGTCACCGATGACTGGCTCCGAACGCAGGTTGCGTTCGTTCCTCAGGAACCGTTCGTCTTCGCGGGATCGCTCCTCGACAATGTTCGATTCGGTCGGCCCGACGCCACTCGATCCGAGGTCGAAGGTGTGCTGGCCGATCTCGGTGTGACCGAAGCGATCCTGACCGGTATGGGCGGACTCGATCGTGTGGTGACCAGCGGTGGTCCCGAGTTGGGGACCGGTGAGCGTCAGTTGCTGGCCTGTGCGCGTGCCCTACTCGCTGATCGGCCCATTCTGTTGCTCGATGAGGCGACCTCGGTTCTCGAACCCAATCTGGCCGGTGTGGTCGAAGCGGCGTTCTCGAAATTGCGCAGTGGTCGCACCACCGTCACCGTGGCCCACCGCGTGGCGGCCCGTCCGGATGTCGATCGCATCGGGGTCGTGGCCGATCACCACATCGTC
>CAZMJK010000099.1:0-2122 GCA_964566555.1 uncultured Bifidobacterium sp.
GCCGACCCAAGCGCCCGATCGCACTCGAGTGGCGAACGACGACATGCGATCGAGCACCTCGTGAACATCGGGAACAACATCGTGACCCTCGTCGGTGAAGACCACTCCCTTCGGAGCCCGCAGCGCGATGTGGAGTACCGCGCGATCCTCGGTCACATTGATGTGCTCGCCGGCCCACATCGCGTCTCGCAACTGCTCGACTCCCGCTCGCCGGGCGAGGGCGAACAACTTCGACAGCGTCTCGTCGTTCAGTCGATGTTTGGCGTAGTCGACGTAGAGGTCACCGACTTCACCGACGAATCGCTCGCCGCGCGTCGGATCGGTGGCGAAGAGATCGCGCAGATGGACATCGGCGACCTCTGCTTGATGGGAGGCGAGTTCCCACCACTCCGAACTCTGTTCGATGGGCTGTGGCGCTGACGACATGACAACTCCGGTGTTCAGGTGAGAGAGACGACGAATCGGGCGGTGAAGCGTTCCCCCGGCGCCACCATCGGGGTGACCCCGGAGCCGAGGGCGTTGATCGGGGCCGTCATGGGTTCCAGTGCCACGAAGTCTGACCCAACCGGTGAGTAGACCTGCGCGAACGGGTAGTTCCTGTCGAACACGACCATGAGACGACGCCGTCCCGCCGCGAGCAGCAACTGGCGATCACGACCGAGGCGATAGGCGTTGTCGTAGGCGGTGGCACCGAGTCGTTCGATCGATCCCGCTTCGGCGATCTCCTCGCCGGTCGGCACTGCGCGTTCATCGAGAACGATTCGGTGACGGGAGGGCATTCCGAGACGAAGTCGATCTCGCTCGACATCAGGCAAGCGGAAATACGGGTGCCACCCGAAACTCACGGGAACCGACCGCCGACCACTGGCCACGACGGTGGTCGACACCACCAGACGCCCGGGGCTGAGAGTGAACCCGACGAGCAACTCGTGGGGAAAAGGGAAGGCCGCCATGACCGCTTCGTCGGCCGCCGCATCGAAACTCGCCACCAACGATGCGGACGCCGACTGCGCCTTGACCGACACGAGTTGCCACCCGGAACGGCCCACCATCATTCCGTGGATCGGCAGGCCGTTCTCGTCTCGGTGCACCGCGACCTTGCGCAGATCCACCGAATGGGATCCCACTCGATACTCATCGGATCCGAGACGGTTCGCCCACGGCGCCAAGAGTGGCAGCCCCGAGGTGTGGCCCCCACGCACGCCATCGACACCGCCATGGAAATCGAGATACTGATGCTTGCGGTGGGTCAATGACGCGCCGACCATCCCGATCTCGGGAAGGACGGTGAACTCGGTCGCCCCGGCACTGAGCGTGATTGCCGCGACGCCATCGATCGTGCGCACGACGATCGAGCCATCGCCGGGTGCGTCAGTTGCCACTCGCGGGCTTCTCGTCGTGCCCGCCGAATTGCTTCCTCATGGCGGAGAGCAATTTGTCGGCGTAATCGGCTTCGCCGCGAGAGGTGAACCGCTCGTAGAGGGAGGTCGTGAGGATCGGCGCCGGGGCGCCGATGTCGATCGCCGCGAGGCTGGTCCACCGACCCTCCCCCGAATCACTCACTCGACCGGCGAACGTCTCGAGTCGCGGGTCCTCGACGAGCGCAGCAGCAGTGAGATCGAGCAGCCACGATGCGACGACACTCCCGCGGCGCCACACTTCGGCAACGGACTCGATGTCGATGTCGTACTGGTAGTACTTCGGCTCACGCAGCGGCGTGGTTTCAGCGTCGTTGTCGCGCGCAACCTTTCCGGCGTTCGCATGCTTGAGAATATTGAGGCCTTCCGCGTACGCGGCCATCAATCCGTACTCGATGCCGTTGTGCACCATCTTCACGAAGTGGCCGGCACCGGCGGGGCCGCAGTGCAACCACCCCTGCTCCTCGGGCGCAAAGTCACCGGTGCGTCCCGGCGTACGTTCGGCATCGCCGGGACCGGGCGCGATCGTGCGGAAGATGGGTTCGAGATGGGAAACGACCTCGTCCTCCCCGCCGATCATGAGGCAGAAGCCGCGATCGAGGCCGAACACACCGCCACTCGTGCCGACATCGACGTAATGGATCCCCCGGGGGGAGAGCGCCTCAGCGCGATCGACGTCGTCGCGGTAGTAGGTGTTGCCGCCG
>CAZMJK010000099.1:2132-4997 GCA_964566555.1 uncultured Bifidobacterium sp.
CGATGACGATGTCTCCCGATTGCATCAGGGCGGCGAGTTCGCTGACCGTCCCGCCGGCGTAGGCGGCGGGAACCATCACCCACGCCGCTCGGGGAAGCTCCAACTTGGACACGAAATCGGCCAGATCGGTTGCGCCGGTGATGGCGTCACTTTCGGCGGCGAGTTTGGTCACCGCCTCGGCATCGACATCGAAGACGACACAGGTATGGCCGTCGCGCACGAGACGGCGGACGAGATTGGCTCCCATCCGACCCAAGCCGACCATTCCGAGTTGCATCTGCATCCTTTCCGTCCGCCGAGCGGCGGAACCACCATCCTGCCAAACCATCGAGCGATGCGCCCGACCCCGCAGCGGGACAGTCCAACCTCAGCCACTTGTGGCAGAGTCTCCCGGTCCGCAGACGAAAGCTCTCGAAATGACGAGTACCTCCGAACCCGCTGGAAACCGTTCGGCGAAACGCACCGCCCGCCACATCGGATCGATCGTGTGTGCAGTGCTGTTCTTCCTCTCGTTCTCTCTCGGCGTCACGTCGGTCTGGGCCAGGATGACGGTCTTCGACTCGGCCCGGTTCGCCGAGCGGGCGGACCGGATCCTCGACTCCGATGCGGTCCGCGCCGAGTTGGCCAATGAATTCACCAACGCCATCATCAACGCCGGGCCGTCGAATTTGGCATCGTTCCGCACCGTCATCCGCACGGCGCTCGATCCGATCATGCAGACCCCGACGTTCCGGGCCATCTTCCGGCGTTCACTCGATTCCGCTCACGACTACCTGTTCACGCGAAGTGGCAACGCCGCGGTCGTGAATCTGAGCGAGGGATTGAACGTACTGACCGGAAGTCTGCAAGCGACCAACCCGGATCTCGCCAGTTCCATCCCTTCCGGGACCAATCAACTCCTGGTGAAGATCGGCGACCGAGCGCAGGGGCTCCACCTCTGGAAGATCGCCGAGCGACTCACGCTCGCCGGCATCGGACTGCTCATCGCGGCCGGACTCTTCGCCATCGGCGCCATCGGCCTCGACACCAATCGACGCCGGGGGACATTCGCCCTCGGTCTCGCCGCGGCGTTCAGTGGCATCGTCATGTTCCTGCTCGCCACGGTGGCACCGATCCTCGCCGGCTCCTATGCGAATGACCCCGATACGGAAAAGGCGTACTCCGCAGCAACGCGAATGTTCCTCAGCGATTACCGAACGTTCTCGATCTGGTTCGTCGGCATCGGCATCATCCTCTGCGCCTTCGCGACCGCAACCACTCCGAACGGGGAGCCCCCAACCGTTCGCTCCACGATCGAGCGCATCGTCGCCGCCGTTCGACGACATATGCCCACCACGCAGCGAGGCCGCATCGCTCACGCGGTCGGGCTCATGCTCCTCGGGCTCCTCATCGCGATCGAACAGGAGACCTTCGTCCCCCTCGCCGCGATCTGCGGTGGCGCGTTGATCGCCTACGTCGGCGCCGTTCAACTCTTGGGCATCGTCGGTCGACACGATGAGGTTCCCACCCGAGTCGCCGTCGCCTCCGATATTCGGAACCTGAGTTTCCGTAGCCCGTCGATCCGCATCGGCCTTGCCTCGATCGCTGCGCTCGTCATCGTCGGCCTCGGAGCGTGGTTCTCGACCTCTGACGCGCGCGAGAAGAGCGCGCTCAACGAGGAACGCAAGTGCAATGGTTCGGCCGAGCTGTGCAACCGGCCGCTCAACGAAGTTGCGTTCCTCGGTGCCCACAACGCCATGTCCACTGCGGCCGACCCCGGTTGGCTGTTCTACGAGCAGACCAAGAGCATTCCCGCGCAACTCGATTACGGCGTGCGGGCACTACTCGTCAAGACCCACTACGGCATTCCCACGACGGTGAATGTGACTGGGGCGAATCTCGTCATCACCGACTCGCTCGCGGAACTCACCGTGAATCCGGTGGACAAGGACGATCAATACTCCGATGAACAGCAGCAGCGAGCCAAGCAACTTCAGGCCAACGTCAGAGTCGACCCGAATCTTCGCGACGTGTATCTGTGTCACGTCTACTGCGAGTATGGCGCGACGAAGTTCACCACCGCCCTCGGCTACACCCGGCAGTTTCTCGTCAACAACCCTAACGAAGTCATCATGTGGTTCATCGGTGACTACGTCTCGAAAGCCGATACCGAAAAGGCGTTGCGAGAAGCCAAGCTGCTCGACCGGGTGTGGTACTACGACCCGAGCAAACCGCTTCCCACGCTCGGCGAACTGATCGACACCAATCGCAACATCATCATGCTCTCCGAGTTCAGCGGCGCTCCCCCGGAGTGGAATATCCGGGGCTACGGAATCTTCCAGGACACGCCTTACACGTTCCGTCGGGATTCCGAACTGTTCACCCCCGGATCGCCTCGCTACACCGGCGACCTGACCGTCGACGGTCCGGTGGCCACCACCGAACCCGGACCCGACGGCAGCGAACGATGGACCACGTCGTGGTCGGGTCTGCCCGGTTGCGCTCCCAACCGCGGGACCCCCAACTCGCCGCTCTTCCAGATCAACCATTGGGTCACACCCGCCGGCGCCGCACCGACGGTGGAGCAGGCCCGGGTGGTGAACGCCTACGACGTGCTCATGCCGAGGGTGCAGGACTGCATGATGCAGCGTTCGATGTTCCCCACCATCATCGGGGTGAACTTCGTCGAGACCGGGGATGCGCTGAGGGTGGTCCGGGAACTCAATTCCACGGTCCGGACTCCTTCGTAGCGGCACGAGCCGAACCCACCCACCACCCCCGTTCGATGGGACGAACGGGCCGTGGCCCGATAGATTCACAGCCCTGAGCGCTCGGCCGATCCGGGCGACGAGAAGGGGAAGTCATGCTGACGTACGACAAGTTCTT
>CAZMJK010000099.1:5007-5994 GCA_964566555.1 uncultured Bifidobacterium sp.
ACCCGCCGGGAACGAAACGCTCAAGGTCCTTTCACCGACCACCGAAGAGGTCATCGGCTCCGTTCCGGTTGCGACCAACGCCGACATGGATCGTGCCGTGGCCGCTGCGAAGGCCGCCCTCACCGGCGAGTGGGCCGACTACACGCCACAGCAGCGTTCGGCGCTGCTGGCCAAGATCGCCGAACTCCTCACCGCCCGTCAGGAAGAATTCACCAACCTCATCACCAGCGAGGTCGGTGCGCCGTACTACTTCTCGATGTTCGGCCAGGTGCTCTCCTCCACCATGGTGCTGAACTCCTTCGCACAGCACACACTGGCCTACCCTTTCGAGGAGCGTCGCGACGGCGCCCTCGGCGGTCAGATCATCGTGCGCCGTGAGCCCGTCGGGGTGTGCGCCGGCATCATTCCGTGGAACGTGCCGCTGTTCATCACCACCCTCAAGGTCGGACCGACGCTCGCTTCGGGTTCCACCATCGTGCTCAAGCCTGCGCCCGAGACGCCGCTCGACGCGAACCTGTTCGCCGAGATCCTCGTGGAAGCTGGCGTCCCCGCTGGTGTGATCAACATCGTTCCCGCCGATCGCGAGGTTGGCGAGTACCTCGTTCGTCATCCCGACATCGACAAGGTGAGCTTCACCGGTTCGACCGCGGCGGGACGCAAGATCGGTGCGATCTGCGGTGAGCAGCTCAAGCGCTGCACACTGGAGCTCGGAGGCAAGTCGGCCGCCATCATCTGCGACGACGCCAACATCGAAGAGGCCGTCGGGCACATCATCCAAGGCGGACTCATGAACAACGGACAGGCCTGCGTGGCGTTGACCCGCGTCCTTGCCCCCGCCAGCCGGTACGACGAGATCCGTGACGCCCTCGCCGCTGCGGTCGCATCGCAGATCGCCGGCGATCCGGCCAATCCCGAGAACCTGTGTGGACCACTGATCGCCGAGCGTCAGCGCGAGCGGGTCGAGGGCTACATCGCCAAGGGCAAGGC
>CAZMJK010000099.1:6004-6840 GCA_964566555.1 uncultured Bifidobacterium sp.
GAAGGAGCGACCGTGGTCGTCGGTGGCGGACGCCCCGATCAGGCGAAGGGTCACTTCGTGTCCCCCACGCTGTTCGCCGATGTCACCAATGAGATGACCATCGCCCGTGAGGAGATCTTCGGCCCGGTGTTGTCGCTCATCAAGTACGACACCCTCGAGGATGCGATCGCCATTGCGAACGACAACGATTACGGCCTGGCCGGCGCGTGCTACACGGCCGACATCGAAAAGGGCATCAACGTCGCTCGTCAGGTTCGCACCGGTACGTTCGGCGTGAACACGACGCAGGGTATGGACTTCAACGGTCCGTTCGGCGGCTTCAAGAGTTCGGGCATCGGCCGCGAACTCGGCCCCGAGGGCATCGAGGCGTTCTGCGAGTACAAGACCATCTCGCTTCCCGGTGGTATCGACCTGCCGATCGGCGGCTGATCGCACCACCAACGCTGTGAAGTACCCGGGGGTCGACCACACGGTCGGCCCCCGGTGTCGTTTTGTCGGCGATTCGCCCGGGCAGCGCCCTCAGCGCGATCGGTCACCCGGCGACGACCACGCCACGACGGGTCCCGCCAACTCGACCAATTCGGCGGCGGCGGAGAGGTCGACCGCGATGCCGGTAACGGCGATCCCCGAATCGGCGAGCGAAGCGACGAGATCGGCGCGATGACGGGAGGGGTCACAGGGCACGACTTCATCCCCCCACTGCTCGACGACGATGCCGAGGTTCAACGACGCCGCGAGGTCGAGAAGGTCGGCATCGACAGCTCCACCCGGCGTCGTGACGGCGATCGAACGTCCGCCGTCGAGCGCGCACACCACGGCGGCGGCAACAGCGAAAC
>CAZMJK010000100.1:0-6811 GCA_964566555.1 uncultured Bifidobacterium sp.
GCACTTCAGGGTCGACGGCCCGCACCCGATGATCGGGGTTGGGTGACGGCTAGTGGATCTCGAATTCGTCGTAGCCGTTGGCGGCGAGGTCCCGTGCCCGCGCCATGAATCGATCGAGTCCGCCGAGGTAGATCGGCAGCACCCGGGCTTTCCCCTCGATGTTGCCGCCGTTGTACCAAGAGTTGCAGTTCGGAGCGGTGAACATCGAGCCTGCACCTGCGGCCTGCACTTCGGCACACCAGTCATCCTGCGCGTCACGTGCGACTTCGACATAGGTACTGCCATTCGCGGTCAACCTCTCGAGGAAGTCCGCGATCCAATCAACCTGAAGTTCGATCTGAGGTGGGAAGTTGGCGAGAACGCCGACGCTGCTGGGACCGATCACCATGAACATGTTCGGATAGTCCGCCACCGCGAACCCCATGAACGATTCCGGGCCGTCAGCCCAGTCCTCCCGAAGCGATGCTCCACCCTTTCCGCGGATGTCGATGCGCGTAAGCGCACCGGAGACTGCGTCGAAACCGGTCGCAAAGATGAGCACATCGAGTTCCTGGAACCCCTTTGATGTGCGCACCCCCTCGGGCGCGACTTCGACGATCGGATCTTTGCGGAGATCGACGAGGGTGACGTTGTCACGGTTGAACGTCTCGAAATAGCCGCTGTGCAGAACGGGCCGCTTGCAACCCAGTGGGTAATCCTTCGGGCACAACGAGTCGGCGACGTCGGGATCGACAACCGTTCGGCGCACCATTTCACGAAACAGTTCGACAGCCATCTCATTGGCATCCATGTCCCGCAGCGCATCGGCCCAGATTCGCGATGCATTGAACCCCAGTTCCTCGAGTGCGGCCTCACGCTCTTCAGGAGTGCTCTCAAGAATGAGCTTGTCCGGATCAGCGAAGGTGAAGATCACCGCACCGGTCGTATGCGCCGTCGCCAACGGCGATGCGTACTGCTGGGCGCGGACCTCTCGATATCGCGACTTGACCTCATCCTGATGATCCTTCTCCAACGGGCGGTTCTGAGATGGCCACGCGAACGCGGCGGTGCGCTGGAACACGGTGAGATGCTCCGCCATCTTCGCCAGTTCGGGGATGGCCTGAACCCCGGAGGACCCGTTGCCGACGATGCCGACACGTCGACCTTCGAGCGCGACACCGTCTTTCGGCCACAAACTGGTCTGCACCACCTCGCCGGCGAAGGAATCGATGCCCGGCCAGTCCGGTCGATGGGGCGCCGAGAGACTTCCGGTCGCCATCACACAGAAGCGGCTGCGGAGATGTTCGCCGGCTTCGGTGAGAACGATCCAGGTGTTGGTGTCCTCGTCGAACGTCATCGACGCAACTCCGGTCTCGAGGCGAATATCGCGACGAAGGTCGTATCGATCGGCGATGTGATTGAGATATGCCTCGATCTCCTCTTGGGGAGCGAAGTGTTCGGTCCATTCCCATTCCTGTTCGAGTTCGGGATCGAAACCGAAGGAGTACTCGAGACTGGGGATGTCACAACGTGCACCGGGGTATCGATTCCAGAACCAGGTTCCGCCGACACCGGCCGCCCGATCGAGCACGAGCACTCGCAACCCACGGTCCCGAAGCGCCTTCAACGAATAGAGCCCCGCCATTCCCGCCCCGACGACGACGACATCGACATCCAACTCGTCAGTTCCGCTCTCCATCGTCATCCCCCTGACCAGCCCGACGTCTCATCTTCGCACGCGGTCAGGACGTGACGCTCACCGCCGTTGTTTCGCCCACGCGCTGAAGCTCACGATTGAACCCGCCCGTGGTTGCTCCAACCAGAGCCACGGATGAAGTTGTGCCACATCGATCTTCCGTGCTCGACGATGCCATCCCGGTACCGGAGCGAACGTGGTGGCCACTGCACGACCGGCGAGCACCGTGATCGGATCGCCCAACCACACCTCGAGCGATCGTTGTTGAGCCAATTCCGCCAATCGATCGACGAGGAAGACGAGCCGCTTCGATGAGAGGCGCAACGACGCCAACAACGATTGATCAAAGACGAACACCACCGGAAGGGATGAAGCGGCCGCCAACGCCGGATCATCGTCCCCCAGCGATTCGGCAGTGATCCACACCCACTGCGGTTCCGACCGGCTCTCGACCGCCACTGGACCGGCAGTGAGTTCGATCGCGTCATCGTGGCGAAAACGGGGATCGGGCTCGACGACATCGAACTCCGGTTCCATCGGCCATTCGCGAATGGGGCAGTCGTGCTGATGGTGGCACGTCGCACACAACCCGGGAGCCCGCCGCTCTACCTGCGATTGCGAGAAGCCATAGACCTTCGATGCCCCGGTTCCCACCGTCCATTGCCACCCGAGTCGGTTCGCAGCACGGGAACCGTCGAGAAGATGGGTGAAGAAGTACTCCTCGCCCCTCTGCCACTCGCCTCCACCGCGAACCGCCCAATGCGACGCGAGCCACATCCGTGTCTGGTTGACCAGCCAACCGTCCTCCTCGAGTTCGGCCAGGGGCACGTCGAGGCAACGGAGCGTGCGATCCCAGGGCCATGACTCGTCCCCCGCTGACTGGGCGATACGACGCCGGAGCGGTTCGTTCGTGCGCTCCCCCAAACGCGCGTAGACGTGCCGGCTGTACTCCTGCCAGCGGAGTTCATCGCGGAACTTCCGTTTGTCCTCGTAGGGCCCCTCGACCGATGACCACACTCGTGGCAACGGGAGAAAACCGTGTCGAATCCACGGCGACAGACCCGAAGCTCCACGGGATTCCTTGGGAAGCACCTCGTTGCGCCGCTGCGCGTAACCCGAGACATCGAACGCGTTGAGGGCGGCGTCAGCCGCCACCTGCGTTCCCCGGTACCTTCCCGATCGACGAGGATCATCACAACACAGTTCCGAAAGGTGTTGAGCCACCCATCGGACCTCATCGCCAGGTTCCGGATTCGGGAGAAGGCGATCAGTCACGGCGAGCCACGTCAATCGACGAGGAGACGGAGTAGTTCCGTTGCCGCCGCAGCACCAGAGAGTGCCGCACCTTCGACCTTCGCCCCTCCGAACGCATCGCCGGCGAAGAGGAACGGCGGATGACCCTGCACGCGCAGAAACCGCTCGGGATGCTCGACCGAAGGACGCGCGAACCGCCACCGTTGGATCTGCACCGATTCCGGCATCGCCGGTGATGCCAACGCCGCCGCATCGAGCAGCACCGGCACGATCACCTCGTTGGGCGCATCCCAGTTCTCGCGACTGAACGAGGCCGTTGCGTGGATCGTCACCGCCGGCACCGCCGAGATCCCCTTGAGCGCGTTGTCGGCGATCCAATCGATGGGTTCTCCTTCCGGATCAACCGCTCCCGGGAACGGCAGTCCCGACGGGCCGTCGAGCGTCGCCATCAACGCAATGCACGGGTCGTAGGTGACGGCGGACAATGCGGTGGCATCAGCGGTGGCGAGATCGACGTTCCCGTTCGCGAGCAGAGCGAGCGTCTGTGGAACCGGCGCCGTTGCGAGCACCGCATCGGCGGTCTGCACGGCCCCGTCCTCCAACATCACACCCCAACGATCACCGTCTGGGGCGAGAGACGTCACGAGCGACGCGGTTCGCACATCGAGTCCGACGGCCAGTGACTTCGCAATGGCATTCATCGACACCACGCCTCGATAGCGCGGATGTCCATCAGCATCGGGCACGCCATCTGATCCAGCACGGCCACGAAACCACGTCGTGACATCACCGGCATCGATCAACCGACCCAACTCCTGCGCGAACTGGGGTGTGTGTGTCGTGATGAATTGCGCCCCATGATCGAGGGTCGCATCGCCGATTCGACGGGTGGCGAGTCGGCCACCGACACCGCGTCCTTTGTCGACCACGACGACGTTGCACGTCTCAGCGAGCCGATGAGCGGCGGTCAATCCCGCCATACCTGCACCGATGATCAGGACATCGGGTCGACTCATAGTGTCTGCCTCGCCATGGCGACACCGTAGGTTGTGCTCTGGCTCTTGCGACAAGCCGAGCGTCAAAGACCCCGGTTCGATTCGACCACGCCCAATTTCACAGCGGCCGCGTCGATGTAGGTCTTCTCGCTGATGAACGCATGTTGCGTGCCGGTGTAGAGATCACGGAACGCACGCTCGAGACGACTTCCCTCACGAATGGCGGTCGTACCTGCGGCGAGGTGCGCCCACTGCGCCACCTCTCGACACGCTTCGGTGGCATAGGTGGCAGCGATTCGCATATCGGCGCGCAGGTCAACACTCGGCTCACCTCCACCGGCCACAACCGCCTCGGCTTCGGAATAGGTGTCGACGACGAGTCGGCGGGCCGCACGCCACATTCCAAGATGATGGGCATAACCGCGCTGGAACGTCGGCTTGTGGACGAGTGTTTCCATATCGCCCATCCGCGCCTTCACCCGAGCCAGTTCCGCGACATCGTCGAGCATGCTCTTCGCGACACCGAGCGCCCATGCCGCATGACCCGCCGCGGTGATGGCCATCAGTCCCATGCGGAATGTCGGCGACGAACCGCGATAGGGGTTGCGCTCGAAAAGTTCGAACACGCGATGTTCGGGTACAAACAGATCGGTGACGTTGTAATCGTAGGAACCGGTCCCCTTGAGGCCTTGGACATGCCAACCATCGGTGAAGTTGATGTCGTCGCGATGGATGACCGCGGCCATGAGCATGATCTCGCCATTGGCGTCGAACATAAAGTTGCCGTCATCGATGGGAAGGAATCCGGCGCAGACGAACTCGGAGTGGCCGGTACCCGAACCGAAGTTCCACGCTCCACTGACCCGATATCCGCCCTCGACCTTCTGCCCTTGACCATTGGGGGCGAACTGACCGCCCATCGTGACCCGTTCGGCACTGCCGAACGTCTCCGCGAAACCGGGGTCGGGGAGGTACGCCGCCACCGCCGCGGCCGACGGAAGATTGGCGATGCCGATCCATCCGAAGGAGCCATCGAGTTCGGCCATTGCTTGCCACGTGTCGATCATGTCGGCGAACGAAGGCTCGGAGCCTCCCGCTTCGACGGGATTCAGATAGGACATCAAACCGCAGTCCCACATCGCATCGACCACCTTCGTCGTCATCGTGCGATTCTCCTCACACGCCTCGGCCTCGGCGAGAACGAGGTCGGCCATGGAATCGACGAGTGTGGTTCCAGAAGTCATTGTCATCTCCGAATTCTGTGGCATCGAGTATTCGATGTCCAACCTTTAGGAAGGGGCGAACGTGTCGCGACCGGCTTGATCGCGAACATCACGGAGGCCGGCCTCTAGACCCGACGTGTCACCCTCCATCATGAACGTGCTGTACGCAACGCGTCGAGGTGAATGAATAGGCGGGGTCGAACAGTGCAGTGTGCAGCTCGTATGGACGGTCACGTCTCCGGGTTCGGTCGTGATGAAGATCTGAGGAAGATCGATGTCATCCGACAAACCGAATTGATTGAGGTTGATGCGATGGGAACCGGCGACGACGCCGAGTTGACCGTTGTCGGGCCCCGACGCAGTAAGTGACACGCCACAGATCAATTGCAGGCACTGATAACTGTGCAGCCCGAGAGAGCAATCCTTGTGCCATGGCAGATCCGAGATGCCTTCCCGCACATCGACCGGCTTCATGAGCACGTCGATGTGGTCGAACTGGTGCGCCGCCTCTGCGAGTGCGATGAAGGGGCCCAACCGATCTTCCATCGAGAGACCGAGAGCATCTTCAGGAAGATCGTTGACACGCACGCATCGGGACTCCCCGTTCTCTCCCACCGTTGCGTACCAAGTGTTCGAAGCCTCGGGTGTCGCAGCATCATGAAGAGCGTTCACCGCTTCGTTCATCACTGCCACCTCCTCAGCCGAGAACACTCCCTTGAGGAGAAGAAAGCCCGCCTGTGACAGGAACTGCATCATCTCGCCAGGATCCTCATCGACCTGGAATGACCGGGACAGATCGAGTGGCGATCCGTCGACATCGGAGAAGGTCACGGCACCGGGCGCGTACGAGGGCCAGCCGTCAACCAGCGATCGCACGGTCGTCTCCCACGCGATGAGATGCATGATGTTGCCGCGTGCCATGACCGGCTCGTTCGACACGAGCACCGCAACCGCGCTGCGAACGTTGCCAATGAGGTCGGAGAACCACTCGGCGCTGAGATCGGCTCGGGCACGGCCGAAATCCCCTCGACGCACTCGGAGCGCTCCGGTCTCATCGAGATCCCAGGTGAACGCATCGTCACCGACACCGATCACGATCGACTCGAGCCCGGAGTTGCGTAGCGATTGAGACGCGAGCGCACCATTGCGTTCGAGGAACAGCGGGACGTCGACCTCATGGAACTCCACAAGTTCGTATCGACGCACGTCATTGACTGATCGAGTTCGTTGATCAAACCGACTTGTCATCGCGCGACTCTCCTGTCGGGCTATCGCTTGGTCACCAATGCGCCGGGGAAATCTCCGGCAGCTCGGAACTCATCGAGATGGGCGTGGTAGTCGAGAAGACTTCCGGCGTAGACGAGTCCCTTCGCCGCCTTCTCGTCCGGTTCCGACATCTCATTGTTGTAGTACCCGGGGGTACATGTCGCTACATACTCAGCGCCACCACCGACGGCGCCGTACAGCACCATCAACCACCCCTCCTCGGCTTCGGGAGTCGCTTCGATGGTGACGATCCCCTGCTGATCGCAGGCGCTGATGAGTTCGGCGACGTGGCGGGCCGAGCGACCGAGGAAGTGGACGAAATTGGTTCCGAATCCCGCCTGCACGAGGCTGATCACCATCATGTTCGGGAACCCGCCGAACAACACCCCGTGGAGGGT
>CAZMJK010000101.1:0-6767 GCA_964566555.1 uncultured Bifidobacterium sp.
GGCCAAGTTCAATCCGACGATGACACCACAGCCGATCGATCACGGCCGTGCCCTCTGGAAGATCTACATCTACGTCGACGATGCCGTCGCGACGTGGGAGAAGGCGGTTGCGGCGGGCTACGAGTCCCACATGAAGCCCGAGCGTCTCGATCGTTGGCCGGTGATCGTCGGTTTCGTGTCCGATCCCGACGGATATCTGATCGAGATCATCCAATCGGAAGGTCCGCGGCCGGGTCACTGATCCGGCCCCTGCCCGAGAGGGGGAGGGGTCGCGGGTCGGTGGAGATCCGATGTCCACAGATTCGCGGCCACTCCTTTCCTCCCGGATCGTCTGGTCCTAATCTCTGAAGGTCGCTGCGCGGCAGTGGCGATCGACGAGGGGGAGTCACATGAACGCCGATGATCTGATCCTGATCAGTGTCGATGACCACATCGCCGAACCGGCGAACATGTTCGATGCCCACGTTCCGGCGAAATACAAGGAATTCGCGCCCCGGGTCGAGACCGACGAGAACGGGATCGAACAGTGGTGGTACGGGGAGATCGAAGGACGCAACCTCGGTCTGAATGCCGTGGCGGGAAAGCCGCGTGAGTACTTCAATGTCGACGCCGCCCGGTACGACCAGATGCGTCCAGGATGCTGGGACGTCAATGAACGAATTCGTGACATGAATGCCGGCGGCCAGTTGGCGGGATTGAACTTCCCCAACTGGACCGGATTCTCCGGTCAGGTCCTCAATCAGGGTCCCGATCTGGCGATCAACGAGATCATGATCAAGGCCTACAACGATTGGCACATCGACGAGTGGTGCGCATCGCATCCCGGTCGCTTCATTCCCTGCGGAATTCTTCCGCTCTGGGACGTCGAGCAAGCAGCTGCCGAGGTCCGGCGACTGGCGGACAAGGGGTGTCACGCCGTGACGTTCTCCGAGAATCCGGCCGCTCTGAACATGCCGTCGATCCACTCCGGTGCCTGGGATCCATTGTTCGCGGCCTGTGTCGAGCACGACACGGTGATCTGTTGTCACTTGGGATCCTCTTCGCGAAGTGCCGTGACGTCGGTCGATGCTCCGGCGGGCGTGGCGATGACGCTCTCGTCGGCCGGCACGGTGTACACCCTCGTCGATCTCCTGTGGGCGACGTTCTGGGAGCGGTTCCCGACGCTCAAGTTCTCGCTCACCGAGGGCGATATCGGCTGGATTCCGTACTTCCTGTGGCGGGCCGAGCACGTCAATGATCGTCACGGCGGGTGGATCGGCCATGACTTCTCGAGGACGGGCTCGCCGACGCAGATATTCAAGGATCACATCCTCGTGTGTTTCATCAAGGAAACGGTTGGCCCGGAGCTCTTCAGTCATTTCAACATCGACAACGTGTGCTGGGAGTCGGACTATCCGCACTCGGACGGAACCTGGCCGAACGCGCCGGAAGAGTTGCTCAAGACGCTGGCCGGGTGCGACGACGCGACGATCAACAAGATCTCCTACGAGAACGCGATGAAGCACTACAACTTCGATCCGTTCAAGTACATCCCGAAGGAACAGGCCACCGCCGGTGCCCTGCGCGCTCTCTCTCCTGACGTCGACGTCGTCACGAGAGTCGGTCGATTGGCCGACGAACGCGATGTTCAACAGTGGAAGGCCATCATCTCCGGCGGAATGTCCACGGCGACGAAATAGACGTAGCAGTCGTCTGCTCGGATTCAGCCCGCAGCGGAGATCGTGATGTCGATTCCCGACTGCAGGACCATTCCGGTCAGCGGGTCAACGTCATCGTCGGCACTCGTGAGAAGACTGACGTTGGTCCGGCCGATTCCATGCGACAGGGTCACACAGTTGTCGTGGAGTCGATCGTCGATGATCAGTGGCGCGGTGATGGATGCGGTTGCGGTGCTGAGACGCACGTGTCGGGGTCTACCCAGTTCCTCTCCGAGAGAGGGGGAGACCCGCACGGCATCGGTGGTGTCATCCGATGCGTCGTCGAGTTCGAGGAATTGCGAGTTCATCATCCGCAGTCGCCGGTGCGGAATGAGCGAAGGGCCGTCCCCGGTTGAGCGGCGAGTGCGTTCGATGACGTTGTCGAGCTGATCGAGGATCGGGCGGGCCTCGAGTCGCCATTTTCCGTTCGGAAGGACCGAATTCGACACCCAGCCGAATGTTGCTCCGCTGGCGACGACGAGTGTGGGCGAGTCGTGGAGGGTCTCACCGTTTCGACTCCGAGTGAGGAGCGGCTGGAGGAGGGCTTCGTCGGTGGCGGCGTCGAGTTCAAGTGCACCAGGGAGCAATCGCAGTCCGAGTCGTTCGGCGATGGCGCCGAACATCCACCACACCGGCTTGCGATCACCCAAGGGCTCGACGATGGCGGTGGTGAATTGTGCGGCGACGGCGAGTTGATAGGAATCGAGCAACCAGGTGAGATCGGCCCGTTCGAGTTGGTCGACGGCGGGCAGGACATGGGATGCGATCGCAGTCGTCTCGGTCGGGAGGATGTCGATCACGACGAGGGACTGCAGCGACGCAAGTGCAGTTGCGGTTCGTTCGTGATCCGGGAACGCCGTCATCGGATTCCCGCCGACCACGATCAACGTGGTGACGTTCCCGGCCTCGATCTCCGGAATCAATGCCGAACACGGAAATTCGCCGAACCTCCTCGGCGCGTTCGGGCGACTCCGCGGGCCGGGGCCCGGAACGCCATCGGAGACCGTGAGCGAGCGCTGATCGATCTGGGAGAGGTAGCCCGGGTTGAACCACATCCCGCCCGGCGCGTCGTAGGAATCGGTGACGATGTGGAGCGCCCAAAGG
Source organism: uncultured Bifidobacterium sp. (assembly GCA_964566555.1). Lineage (GTDB taxonomy): Bacteria > Actinomycetota > Acidimicrobiia > Acidimicrobiales > Acidimicrobilacustridaceae > Acidimicrobilacustris. The sequence goes on from CAZMJK010000101.1 coordinate 2,802, forward strand.
AGGTACTCGGCGATGTTCGCGGTGGCCGACATCGAGACCCCGGTACCGGTGAGGGCGCTCACTCGGCCAGCGGAAAGGATCGCAACGAGAAGGGCATCGAGTTGTTCGATCGAGAGATGGGTCGATGTCGTCACGAGATCGTCGTCGAAGACCTCGACCGCCTTACGGAGCTCCTCATCTCCGGACGCACGTTCATGGAGGGAAGAAGCGGCCGGATGCTCGATGATGAGGCGGCGCACGAGCCAGCCCAAGAGCATCCAGTCCGATCCGGGCGCACACTGAAGGTGGTGGTCGGCGAGGGCCGCAGTCTCTGTTCGTCGAGGATCGATCACCCACAGTTCACCCCCTCGTTCGCCGAACTCACGGAGTCGACGCACGGGGTCGGGCATCGCGTTCGAGTGGCCGTGCGAGACCACGGGGTTGCTGCCGAACAGCACGAGGAGGCGCGAGGAGGTCTCGTCCCACACTGGGGTGAGACCCGACCACCCGCCGACGAGTTCGGCAACCAAGGGTTTGCTCGGAGTGTCGATGGTGGTGGCGGTGTACTTCTGCGGCGATCCGAGCAGTGTGAGGAATCGTTCGGCGGCGCGACGACCTGCGGTGTCGAACGCAGATCCGCTCGCAAGGTACATGGCGATCGAATCCGGCCCCTGTTCAGAGATGGAGGACGCGAGACGTGTTGCGATGTCCTCGACGACATCGGGCCATGTCGTCGAGGTGAGCTCGGATCCTGCGCGAAGAAGGGGAGTGTTGAGTCGACGTTCGTCGTGATGGAGGTCTCCGAGCGCCCGCCCCTTGGGGCATGAGTAGCCACGGGAAAGAGCGTGGTCACTATCGCCGCGAATCTTGCCGATACGACCGTCCTCGACGTTCACGACCAGCCCGCACATCGCATTGCACACCCGACAGAACGTTTGGCGCTCCACTGCACGATCCTCCCACGCCTCTGGTGTTCAGCGAGGGCGCTGGTCCTCGAGACGATCTGGATCCGGATCGCGCCACATCAGCCATACCGGAGGACTACCCGGAACCGTCACCCGATCGATGACACGGAACCCGAATCGCTCATAGAACGGGAGGTTCTCAGGCTTCTGCGTCTCGAGATACGCGCACTCGACCCGTTCGTCGCATCTGGTGAGCACCGGTTCTAGGAGTGCACGACCGAGGCCGCGCCCCTGGCGGGTCGGATCGACGCCCAGGAGGGCGAGATACCAGTGAGGCTCATGCGGATGGCGCTTCTCCACGGCGTCGAGAAGAGAGATCCCCGTTCGGCGATTACGCCCGGTGACGAGGGCACGAGCGCATGCGAGGTAGATGCGGGTCTCTCGCGATCGGGATCGCGGGATCGCACCTGGAGGAAGCCAGGACGCCGAGCCGATCACCCGAGCGTCCTCGATCGCTCCCCAGACCTCGCCGAAGCGCAGTGCGTCGCGGAGGAGTGCGCCCAAGAAGATCGGGAGGATTCGATGTTCCTGTCCGGGATCACGAGCGAAGAAGCCGAAGAGCGGGTCGGGCCAGAACGCGCGACTCGTCGTAGCGATGGCCTCGCCGGCTCGAGACGTTTCGATCGTTTCGATCGATGTGGTCACGAGGGGCTCGCGAGAAGGTGACTCCGCACCAGTCGTCCGGGAAGCGCGCCGGTGGGTTCGCCATCGGTCATCACGACGACGCCCGCGACGATCGTCGATCGGTAGCCGTTGGCTCGCTGGACGAGACGCTTGCCGCTGGCGGGGAGGTCATGGAGCATTTCGGGGACACCGACCGACAGGCCGTCGAGGTCGATGATGTTGAGGTCAGCCCGTTTGCCGATCTCGATCGAACCCCGGTCGACGAGTCCGACGGCGTTGGCCGTGTCGCTCGCCTGCTGCTTCACCAACCACTCGAGTTCGAAACGCTGGTCGACGTCTGCGTCGCGACCCCAGAACTGCAGCATCCATGTGGGAAAGCTGGCATCGCAGATCATGGTGCAATGCGCTCCGGCATCGCCGAGGCCCGGGACGGTATTGGGGTGGGCGATCATCTCTCGGGTGGCCCGGAGATCGCCCTCGACATAGTTCATCACCGGCACGTAGATGCGTCCGTGGCCGTCGTTGGCAAGAAGCGCGTCGTAGGCACCCGCGATATCGAGTCGTTCACTGAGGTCCTGGTCGTAGCGGATCGGATCGGTCAGGGCGAACATCACGCGCGCGAGCCCGTTCAGATCGCCACCGGTGGCGGTGACCTCGCCGACGATGGCGTCACGGATCGACGGGTCGCGCAGGACGCCGACTCGTTCCTCGAGGGGGAGATGCGCAAGCGATTGGTAGGTGGGCGAGGGGAGGAGGGGGTTGACGCGGCCCTCGAGGGAAAGAATGAGTCCGACTGGTCGGGCCGCGACTTGACCGATGATCGCGAGACCATCGGCGTTCGCCTGTTCGAGCGCTTGGAGGATCCGTCGGTACTCGTCGGGGGCGAACTCCGGTCGTTGGAGAATGGTGAGGGAGATCGGGCGACCACTGGCCCGTGCCATGTCACGGATGAGGTCGAACTCGCCGTCGAGGTCGAAGAGGTCGGCGACGATCTCGATGACGCCCGCCCCGGTTTCCCCGATGGCGCGAGCGATGCCGACGAGTTCTTCCCGAGATGCGGTCAGGCTCGGTGTGTGTCGGCCGTCGGCCGAACGATGTGCGACCGTGCGTGACGTCGAGAACCCCAGTGCGCCGGCGCGGATCGCGTCGGCGGCCAGCGCACCCATCCGTTCGATCTCGGCCGGAGTCGCCCGCTCCTCGTGATCGGCACCGCGTTCGCCCATCACGTATCCCCGCAGCGCGGCGTGCGGGAGTTGGGCGCCGAAGTCGATGGCGTGCGGTGTCCGATCGATGATGTCGAGGTAGTCGGGGAACGACTCCCAACCCCACGTGATCCCTTCGTGGAGCGCGGTGCCCGGGATGTCCTCGATGCCCTCCATGACCTCGATCAACCACGCATGGCGATCGGGTGCGACGGGGGCGAAGCCGACTCCGCAGTTGCCCATCACGGCGGTGGTGACGCCGTGCCAAGACGACGGTGTGAGATACGGGTCCCAGCTCACTTGACCGTCGTAGTGGGTGTGGATGTCGACCCATCCCGGGGTCACGAAATGTCCCGACGCATCCAGTTCGGTCACACCGTGACCGTCGATGTCGCCGATGGCGACGATTCGTCCTTCGTCGACCGCAACATCACCGCGGAACCGTGGTCGACCGGTGCCGTCGATGATCGTTCCGTTTCGGATCACGAGGTCATGGGTGGCCATGCGTCGAGGGTACTCATCCACACCATCGGTCGCCGTGAACGGAGGGGCGGGCAGGTTCTGGGCTCCTCGCTACACTCCTCCAGTCGACGACGGGGGGAAAGTGCGACGTCACGGTGCGCTGTGGGACCGTCACCACTGCGATCGAGTCGAGGGGGAACACAGATGGGTGCATCGAAGGTTGCGGTCGTGACCGGCGCGAGTCGTGGAATCGGAAAGGGCATCGCCCTCGAACTGGGCGCAGCGGGCTTCACCGTCTATGTGACGGGCCGGACGACCTCGGCGGGGCCGATGTGGTAGGGCCCCTCCGCGAGCTCGATGGTGGTCGTCTCGAGGATCTCGAAGCGCGCGCCCGGGAAGTCCCCGCGCAGCAGCTCCTCCGTGTAGAGCAGCGCCACGTCCTTCGGGCCGCCGCTGCTGCGGGCGAGCTGCGCGGGCTGGAACGCCTCGAGGAGGAAGACCCCGCCCGGCCGCAGGGCCTCCCAGGCGAGGGTGTGCACCCTCACGCGCAGCGCGGGCGGAAGGTGGGCGTAGATGCTCACCACCCCGTCGCAGGCGGGAACCTCCCACGCGGCGAGGTCGGCCACGTCGGCGCGGCAGCCCGCGACCCCGCGGGCGCGCGCCCGCGCGACGCCCCCCGCGCCCGCGTCCACCCCCCTGACCGTGTCGCCCCCGCGCGGGACCCCGCTGCCGTG
>CAZMJK010000102.1:0-6427 GCA_964566555.1 uncultured Bifidobacterium sp.
GAACTCGGCAACCGATGCCGAATTGGTCGGGGCCTGTGTTTCGGGCGATCAGTCGGCTTTTGCTCAAATCTACGACCGATACAGCGATCGAGTGTTCTCCTTCTGCTTGACCCTTACTCGAGATCGGGGGCTGGCCGAGGACGCGATGGCCGATACATTCGTCACTGCGTGGCAGAGGATGGGCCAATTGCGCGACCGATCCCAGTTGCGGTCGTGGTTGTTCGCTATCGCCAAGAATCGGGTGTCGCGGCTGGGGGTCAAGGCATCTCGGCAAGTTGCGGTAGATCCGTCGGGGGCAGAGATGCGTAGCGCCTTCGATCTTGATGAGTCGTCACCGGATTCCGATGTTTCCGATTCGATGGCGGGCGATGAGGCCGTGGCCCTTGTCTGGGAAGCGGCCGAGGGACTGAACGAGAACGAACGGGCGGTCCTTGAACTTTCCGTGCGACAGGGAATCGAGGGTGAAGAACTCGCTGAGGCACTTGGCGTCTCTCGGCACAACGCCAATGTGATCGCGTCGCGAATGCGCCAGAACTTGGAGCGGTCGATTGGAGCGCTCGTTCTCCTTCGCTACAACGACGACGGATGCGTAACGTTCTCCCAACTCGTCTCAGGCTTCTCCGGTGCTCTCACCCCACTGTGGCGCAAGCGGATTTCGAGACATGCAGAGGCGTGTGAGGTTTGCTCAAAGAAGCGTGCTCCGAAGGCAATGGCGCTCTTCGGCGAATCGCCGGTAAGTGCAGCACCTATCTCCGCTCGCTCCCAGGTCTTGGGTTCGTTGCCGATCACTCCGGAGGGATTGCCACTTCTCGATACGAGCGCCTTCAGGGCATCTCGAAACGGTTTTCCCTCGGGCGAGAGAGCTTTGCGTCGTATCTTGATCGGATTCGGTGTCGTGACGGTTGCGGTCATCGTGCTGACCATGACGACGGTGCAGATGGCGGGTCATGGCTCAACCAATTCGGGGGCGAAGTCGGCGAATCGATTGACATCGACGACAGAAAGTACAGAGGCGACGACGACTTCGTCGTCCGAAGTTTCCTCAACAACCACTTCGCCGGTCGCTCCGGGATCAACGATCGGAGTTCTCCCTGTTGATCCGGTGGGGCCGGTCGCTTCGACATCAACAACCAGTACGACACTCCCACCTGATAGGTCGGCACCGAAGATCACGTCGGTGGCATTGTCGACGCAATCACTGGTGGCGCAGCGTCTTCAGTGCACGTCGGTTGGTCCGAGAACGGCGACGCTGACGGTGGCCGTCGTTGACAACATCGGAGTGGTGTCTGGTCAGGCAGCTATCGAGGTGAGCGTAGTGAGTTCCCCGCTTTCTCTTTCGATGGCCGGTTCAACCTTGACCCCCACCGTGGGTCCATTTGCTCAGACCGGCTCGTTTTCTATTTGGCAACTCTCGGTGGTCGACGCGGCGGGGAATCGCAGCGCCGTGTGGTCTCAGAATATTGCAGGCGGAATCAGCTGCTGACCCTTGAGGTTTCACGACACACGGCGATACACCGCCGTAGGGCTCGGATCGCGTTCGACTCCGAGCGCATCGAGCACGCCAAGGATCGAATGCATCTGTCGTTGTGACTCCGGGACCGCAACGTCTGCGCCTCGTTGGTCGTAGACGAAGATGATTCCGAAACCATTCCGTGATCGGTCGACCCATGGATAGAAGCCGTACGCACCGTTTCCACTGGTCACGACCCCGCCATCTGCGTTCGTGGTGATGTCTCGCCACGCGCCGAGGCCGTACGTGGGAATGCCCGTGGTTCGAACGGCTGGATCCGAGTGTGTATCGATTCCGGCAACCGCGTCCTCCTCCATGGTCAGGACGGAACGTTCGGAGAGCACGCGGGTGCCGTTGAGGGTGCCGCGGTGAGAGAGCATCTCCACAAATGCGCTGTAGTCGTCGAGAGTGGACTCGGCTGAGGCTGCGGGGACCGGGTTCGCTTCGGTGTCGTAGTGGTAGCCATCGAAACGTGTGTGGATCATGCCGAGTGGTTTGGCGAGACGTGACTCGAACGCTTTTTCGAAGGATTGTCCGGTCACCACCTCGATGATGCGACCGGCCACTGAGAAACTCGTATTTCCGTACGAGAACTTCGTGCCCGGCGCCGAAACGGCACTCCGGGTTGCAATGAAGTCGACGCATTCCTCGAGGCTCTTTCGAACTTCCCAGATGCAATTGGCAGTGCCAATCCCCGAGGTGTGGGAGAGAAGTTGACGAAGTGTGGCCGTTCCTGTTGATCCCGTGAATTGGGGGAGGTACTTCACCACCGGGTCATCGAGGTCGACGGCCCCTTCATCCACAAGTGTCATCAGCGTCGCCGCGGTGAGCCATTTGCTGGCCGAGGCGATGGGGATGATGGTGTCGTTCGCGTACCGGCCATACGTTGCGTTCCGGTAGGTCGTTCCATCGGCGACGACGAGAAGTCCGGCGCCGTCGAGTCCTTCGGACTCGACTCGGTGACGCATCATCTCGTCGATTTCATCGAACGTCGTTGGTGTCGCCCCGTACGTTGTCGACGACGTCGGAGTGCAGCCGATGGCGAGCGCGCACAGAACGACGCCAAGGGCGAGACATCGCATCGCGGCATGACCACCCATGTTCCGACTGAGTGTGCGGGGCACCCTTGGTCGCGCCTGGTCGTTCCTCGGGGTCTCGCTCGGTGACTGCATTGGAGTGATGTCGGGAGCCGGCGTGATTTGTGGCGTCATGGCCATCTCCAGAAGGGCGAGCTTGGCTATCGAACTACAAATCGGCCGTCGACGAGGTCGTAGACGGCATCGGCGGTCTCGAGGATGGACTCCTCATGGGCCAGAACGATCGTGGTGCGTCCGGATCTGTGCTCGAACACCGTGCGCATGATCCGGGCCCGGAGCGCCGCTTCGAGGTGCTCGGTGGGCTCGTCGAGGATGAGGATCGGTGCGTGAGCGAGGAGCGCTCTGGCGATGATGAGCCGCTGCCGCTCGCCGCCGCTGAGGCGGGCACCATTGGGACCCACGCCGGCATCGAGATCATTCGATTCGTGAGCGAGGAAGTCGGTCAGACCAGCGATCTCGCACGCGTGAAGGATGGCTGCATCGCTCGCATCGCCGTCGCCCACGAGCAGGTTGTCGCGAATCGTGGTGTCGAAGAGATGATCGTCCTGGAGTACGGCAGCGACGAGTGGTCGATCGGTCGATCGAAGGTCCCGAGGGTCGGACCCTCCGATCGTGATGACCCCGGAGTCGCAGGTGAGTTCTCCGAGGAGGAGGTTGAGCGTGGTTGATTTCCCGCTCCCGGACGGCGCGGCGATGGCGATGCACGAGCCGAACGGGACGGTGAGCGAAGCGTGGTGGAGCACGGGACGGGCAGCGTCGTAGGCGAACGTCACGTCTGCGACGGTGATCGACGGTCGATCGAAGGCCGAAACGGGGACGACCTCGACGGGTGGGAGTTCGTCGGCCGCACGGGAGGTCTCCGGTACGTACCCGAGGATTCGGTGGGCGGCAGCGTCGGTCGCCCCTCGGTGGTCGGGAACGGAGAGGAGAGGGCCGAGACCTTCGAACGTGGCGAGAGCGATCAGAGGACTCGCGGCAAACCACCAGACTCCGACACTGGTCGAGTCGATGGACGCGATCGCGAGGACAAGTGCAAGTACGCAGACGCCGGTGATCGTCACGAGTGCGGCGTTGATCAGGGCGCGACGAGTAGCCAATCGCCGACTCAACGATGCGTCGCAGCGATCGAACGCAGCAAGGGGCGCGGTGAACCGATCTGCTTGTCCCCAGAGTGTGAGCGTTTCGAGGGCGTCAAGTTGCTCGGCGACATGGGCGAGGCGTTCGGCGCGGAGTTCGACGAGCGCACCAGCGTCTGCTGAAGTTCGGGCGTGGAGCAGTCCGGGCAAGGTGAGCGCCGCAACTGCCGACGACACGATGACTATGAGCGCGGTCCTCGCGTCGATGAAGGCGAGGACGAGCGAGCCGATCAGTACCGAGCCCAGCGCTACGAGCGGTGGACTCGAGACCCGAAGAAGGCGGTCCTGCATGAGTTCGACGTCGTCGACCAACCCGCCGACGACGTCACCGCGTCGTCGGCCCGAACGGAGAAGTGCATCGGAGTTCACGAGACCGGAAAACATCCACACCCGCGCGCGAGTCAGGATGCGGAAGGTTCCGAGGTGTCCGATGTATCGCTCGCAATAGCGGCCGACCACTCGTATCACTGCGAAGAACCGCACCCCGAGGATCGTGAGCGAAAGAGAGGCCGCGGACCCGAGCAGGGCGGATTTGGTGAGGAGCGAGGTCGCCATCGCAACGAGTCCGATCCCGGAACCGACGGTGATGATGCCGAGCAGCGAACTGACCGCCACCCAGCGACGCGTCCCGCCGATCCGACGAAAAAGAACTCGGCCAGCGTGAAGTGAACTCATTGCTGAACCTCCGACCGTTGCGAAGCAGTCACGGAGATCACCCGGTCGGCCAGTGCGAGCGTCGCTTCGCGATGGGCGATGATGAGAACGGTTCGATCGCGGAGGAATGGCCGGATCGATTCGATGATTCTCGCTTCGGTTTCGGGGTCGAGGTGCGCAGTGAACTCGTCGAGCACGACGAGTGGTGCAGGTCGGAGCAGCGCCCGAGCGATGGCGAGCCGTTGACGTTGACCCCCGCTCAACGTCGCTCCGTTCTCCCCGACGAGTGACGCAATTCCCTCGGGAAGCGCAGCAACGAATCCGTCGCCCTGGGCGAGGGCAAGCGCTCTGGCGAACTCATCGTCGGAGGCGTCCGGATTGGAGATGAGAACGTTGTCGCGGATCGAGGCTCGAAACAGGAACGGGTTCTGTGGCACCGAGGTGATCTGCGCCAGCCACGCGTCTCGATTGACGGAGTCGAGATCGACTCCATCAACACTGATGCGTCCGACGGCGGGCCTCACCTGACCCATCAGAAGCCGAGCGATGGTGGACTTGCCGCAGCCACTTGGACCGATCAGCGCCACTGTTTCTCCGGGCTGGATCGTGAGGCTGAAATCGTCGATCGCCATCATGGGGCTGTCTGGGTAGCGGAACGAGACGGACTCGAAGGTGACCGTTCCCAACGGCGCGTGCGCGGCGGTCGGCAGACCGGGTCGTCCGTCGTGGTGAGGAGTCTCGTCATGGGCGAGTTGCGCGAGCACGGCGTTGCCGGTCTGGCCGGCGTGGTACTCGACAGCAAGCGTTCGAAGAGGCGTGAAAAATTCGGGAGTGAGCATCAGGACGGCGAGCGCTGCCCCGAACCCGATGTCGCCGTCGATCAAGCGGAAACTCACCTGCACGGCGACGAGTGCCGTTGCGGCCGTCGCAGCCCATTCGATGACAAGAGAGGTTTGGAACGCCGTTCGAAGCACGTCCATCGTCGAGCGGCCGAGTCGGTCGCTGAGTCCCTCGATGGTGTGGGTTCCCTCTTCGGTGCGATGGAACACCTTGAGTGTGGGAAGACCTCGGACCATGTCGAGGTAGAACGATCGCAGCCACCCGAGTTCGGTGAATCTTCGGTCGGCGAGCGCTCGAGTACGAGCGCCGATGAAGGCGAGAAGGAGGAGGAGCATGGGACCGGCGAAAAGGAGGATCAAAACGGTCCACGGATCGAGGAACCCGATGACAAGGAGGGTGATCGTCGGAATGAGCCCCGCGAGAAGGCGGGCAGGCAGGTACGCGGTGACGTAGCCGTCGAGGGAGTCGATACCGGGTCCGAGCAGGGTGCTGCGAATTCCGATCTGAGGGTCGGATCGATCCCGTGACGTGGTCCACGTCGTCGCCAGTCGAGCTCGAAGGGCTGATCGAACCTGCGCGCTGGATCGAGAGAGGGCGCGGGCACTGGCGAGGTGGGTACCCACTCGCAGGGCCAAGAACAGGACGAAGGCGAGAAGGGGGAATCCAAGGGGACGTCCTTCGACCACTGTGGTGATGGCGGTTGCGAGAGAAAGTGTCCACGCAAGGAGAGCCACTGATGCGATCGCCGCAAAGGTGAGGCCGAGTAGGAAGGAGCGGCGGGCGGTGGGGGACACCGACAAGAGTTCGTTCGTGTCCATGGTCACCGAAGGTATCGCTTTGGAATTCGCGAGGTTCAGTAACTCTCGTCGTCCAGAACGACTTTTCCGCGAAAGAAGTAGTAGACGCCCGCGGTGTAGAGGAGAACGAATGGCATACCGATGAGGGCGATGACGAACATGACCGTCAATGTCTCGTTAGCTGCCGAGGCGTTCTGCACGGTGAGGTCGAAGGCCGAATTCGTCGTCGAGCGGAGCATCACCGGATACATGCCTGCAGCGACCGCGCCGAGGAGGAGGGCAATCATCGTGGCCGAGGACAGGAAGGCGCTCAGGTAGGCGCCGCGACGAACGAAGAGCCACGCCGAGGTGATGGACGCGAAGGCGAGTACCGGAAAAACGATCGTCCACGGA
>CAZMJK010000102.1:6437-6667 GCA_964566555.1 uncultured Bifidobacterium sp.
TTCCGTGTGAACTTGTCTTCTCGCAGGAGCGTCCACGCGAGGAGGACGGTCATCAGGATGAAGAATGCGATGAGGAGTCGTGGGATGAGGGACTTCACCGTCTCGAGCAGATCGCCCTCGGTCTTCTGGGTCAGGAAGATCGCTCCGTGGAGGCAGAGCATCGAAACCGCAACGAGCCCGAGTGCGATCGAATAGGGATTCAACAGATCGAGAAGATCGATTGTCATGTT
>CAZMJK010000103.1:0-6664 GCA_964566555.1 uncultured Bifidobacterium sp.
GCGAGTGGTGGAGGATCGTCACCGGAGGGTTCCTCCATTCGGGGGTCCTGCATCTCGGGATGAACATGCTCCTGCTGTACATGCTCGGCTCCCAACTCGAACCCCTGCTCGGTCGTGTTCGCTTCCTCGCTCTCTATTTCGCGTGTCTGGTCGCGGGCGCATTCGGGGTGCTCGTGGTCTCACCCACGAGTGCGACGGTGGGTGCCTCGGGAGCGGTCTTCGGGCTGATGGGGGCCGCGGTCATCGCACAGCGACGAGCCGGTATCGACATCTGGCGAAATGGCATCGGGGGCCTCGTCGTCATCAACCTCGTGCTGACGTTCGCGGTGCCCGGCATCTCGATCGGCGGTCATGTCGGTGGTCTCGTTGCCGGCGTGCTCGTCGGAGCGATCGTCTTCGCGCTCGATTCCATCGTTCGCAGCGAGTGGGCGGGAGTCGCGGCCTGTCTCGCGATAACGGCCTGCCTCTGGGTTGGGTGTCTGTGGGCCGCAGCGCGTTCGGTGTGACGCGGTGGTTCAGAAAGCGCCGCGTTCGACGATGGACTTGAGTTCCTTGAGATTGCGTTTCCAGATCAACTTGAGGACCTGACCGCCGACGAGGGCGCCGATGGGTCCTCCCATCCACCACGGGAAGGTCAACGACTCCTTCCACTGGAATCCCGTGCGCTGCTCACCGACGGGGAGAATCGTGAATGCGCCGGTTCCAGTCACCATCCCGACGTGTCGGACGCCGATGGTCGTGCCGTCGACCCACTCGGTGATCTCCATCTTGTCGGTCAGTCGGAATGGGCCGACCTTGGTATCGCAGTCGAAGGTGGTGCCCACTCCTGAGGTCGACTCCGAGGTGAATCGGATCGCGACGGCGTCGTGCATCCAGTCGACGTGGTCGGCGACGTTCTCCACAACGGCCCACACCTTGTTCGGCGTTGCATCGATGATTGTGCTGACCGTGATGGTTGCCATGCCCCCATCGTACGGAGCGTCACCGAGAATCACATCGTCGGGGCATACATCGAGATATGCGTCGTACTCGCTTCGTTGAAGTCGGCGCCACTCCAGTCGCTCCATCGATCCACGAGCACGAGCCCGGCGCGTTCGGCGGCATCGTCGATGTTCTCGGGTCCGAACAACAGTACCGACCACGGTCGTCGGGAGACCGACGTCGATCGAACCTCGATGTGCTGACCGTCGAGAATCGACGTCACGGGATTGAATCGAGTCTCGATGAAGACGGCGGCATCGGATCGAACACGAGCAGGAGAGAGCGAATGCGCAGGGATGGATGCGTGATCCACCGGGACGAATGCTTCGATCACCAATCGACCGTTCGTTTCGAGGAGTGAGCGTGTCTGGGCCAGGCACCGAGTGAGGGAATCGACATCGTTGAGATTGAGCAATGTGTTGAATGCGCAGAACGCGAGACGAAACGTGTCGGAGATCCCCTCTCGACCGAGTTCGTCGGCAACCGAGGCCATATCGCCGCACACGGTGACGATCGAGCCCGCACCTTCACGAAGTCGGAGTTGATCGAGCATCTCCTCGGACGCATCGATTCCCACGACGCGCCTACCGGTGGCAGCGATCGGCAACGCCAAACGACCGGTCCCGACACCGAGTTCGAGGATCGATCCTCGAGGCGAGAGCCGAAGGAGCGCCTCGACCGCTCCGGCGGTATCGAAGGCATCGCCGTACCACTCGTCGTAGATCTCGGCGAAGGAGCGCCCATAGAGGCCCGGATCGTTCGAGGAGGGCGACGTCACTTGGTGAGTCTGCCCGCGATCGGGCAACTGGCGCACCGGTACCCTTGAGGCATGTCGTCGTACCTCGATCATGCTGCGACGGGACCAATGCGTCCCGAGGCGGTCGAGGCGATGCTGCCCTTCCTCTCCGATCGATACGCCAATCCATCGGGCGCGCACCGATTCGCTCGTGATTCCCGACGGGCCATCGACGATGCTCGAGAGGAACTCGCCGAACTCGTTGGCGCGAGACCGGGCGACGTCATCTTCACGAGCGGTGGAACGGAATCGGACAACCTTGCGATCTTCGGGCTCGGACGCGGCGAGGGAGTTCCGGTCTGCAGCGCCGTCGAGCACCACGCCGTGCTCGATCCCGTCGCTGCGCTCAGTGGGAGGATCATCGGGGTCGATCGCCAAGGCGATGTCGACCGCCGCGAACTCGTGCACGTGCTTCGAGAGGCTCCCGTTCGTGTTGTGTCGCTCATGGCGGTGAACAACGAGACCGGCGTGATCTCGGACCTCGATGCGCTCGCTGAGGTGGTTCGCGCGACTGCTCCCGATGCCGTTCTTCATTCGGACGCGGTGCAGGCCTTCTGTTGGACCGACATCGCGAGTGCGTGTGCGGCGGTCGATTCATTCAGTTTGAGCGCGCACAAGTTCGGTGGCCCGAAGGGAATGGGCGTCTTGGTCGTGCGAGAGGGAGTGCCCATCACTGCCCGCCAACTCGGCGGTGGTCAGGAGCGTGAACGTCGATCGGGAACACAGAATGTTCCCGGCATCGTCGCCATGGTGACCGCTGCCCGTCTCGCCGCTGAGGAGCGCGATGAAGAACGACTGCGCATTGCGGGGCTTCGAGATCGACTCCTCGATGGATTGCTCGGTGCGATTCCAGGTGCGATCGAGACCGCTGGCGCGGATCGTTCTCATCGTGCCGCGGGAATCGCCCATCTCTGCATTCCCGGGATCGAGAGCGAGGCGCTCCTCTTTCTCCTCGAACGGGGAGAGGTCTTCGCGTCGGCTGCGTCCTCGTGCGCGAGCGGTGCGATGCAGTCCTCACACGTGTTGACCGCAATGGGGATCGCCCCCGAACTGTCTCGGGGTTCGTTGCGACTCTCACTCGGTTGGTCGAGTACCCAGTCCGATGTCGATGATGCGATTGCGGTGATCGTTCCTGCGGTCGAGCGACTTCGAGAGTTCGGAATCTGACGATGCAGGTCATGGTCGCGATGTCGGGTGGGGTGGATTCCTCCGTGGCCGCTGCGCTCCTGCGCGATGACGGACATGATGTCGTCGGTGTGACCCTCAAACTCTGGGGCGGCGAATCGGATTCGGGTTGCTGCTCGGTCAGCGATGTCGATGACGCCCGGCGAGTGGCACAGCAGCTCGATATCGACCATCTCGTCTTCAACTTCGCCGACGACTTCGACGCGAATGTCGTGGCTCCCTATGTTGCCGACCATGCTCGGGGGGTCACGCCGAATCCGTGCATCGAATGCAACCGGCATTTGAAGTTCGATCGCCTGATGGCACGAGCGGAAGCTCTCGGTTTCGATGTCGTTGCAACCGGTCATCATGCACAGGTTGTCGAGAGCACGACTGGTGGCCGCCGGATCGCACGGGGAGCCGATCTGGCCAAGGACCAGAGTTATGTCCTGCACATGTTGACCTCTGACCAACTCGAGCGAGTGATGTTCCCCATCGGTGCCATGACCAAGGAACAGGTGCGTGACCGCGCATCGACGCTCGGTCTGAGGACTGCAGGGAAGCCCGATAGTCAGGATGTTTGCTTCATCTCCCATACCGGGGGAGGTCGCCGGGTCTTTCTCGGAGATCGCATCCCGATGCATCCGGGTCGCTTGGTCGACGCGAGTGGCGCGGAATTGGGATCGGTCGACGCGGTGGAACTCATGACGATCGGACAGCGGCGAGGGCTCGGGATCGGCATCGATGGACGTCCCCGCTATGCCGTCGATGTGGACGTGCCCAATCGAACCGTCATCGTGGGGTCATCTGAGGATCTCGAGGTTGCCGGTGAGTTGGTTCGGTCGATGACGTGGGTCGATGACGACGCCCGGCGCTCATCGCTGCGCTCGTCGACACTCCTTGCGCAATTGAGTGCGCACGGTGAGCCGGTTGCGGTCTCTTCGATCGAAGAGACGCCCGATGGCTTGGAGGTGGTGTGGTCGCTCCCGCATCGCCGCGTCGCGCCCGGTCAGAGCGTCGTTTTGTACGAGGACGGACTCGTCATGGGGGGCGGCATCGTCAGTCGACGATGAGTCTGCGTGCCTTCGCTTCATCGAGGACCCACCCGGGTCGACTCGGAGTGCATCGCACTGCGGTGACGTCGATGGGTTCGATGATCTTGTGGCGATCGCGGCGAGTCGGTGTCGGAATGATCGAATCCGTGGCCGTGAGGCGAATCTCGACTTGGATGCCCACTGCGCCGACGCTGAGATCGACGGCCGTCGACTCCTCGTCGGCCAGGCCAATCGATGCGATGGCATGTCGTTGCACGAGGAGGGCGTCGAGCAGCGCACTGCGATCCACGAGAACGATGCCTGCTGGCACGAAGACCAGCCATCGTTTCGACAGTTGATGAAGGGCGCGCGCTCCGCCGAGGACGAAGAGAACTGCAAGCGCACTCACAACGATTCCCGCCACCCATTGCTGACTGGCGAGGAGGAATGGTCCGGCGAAGGTGGACGCCACCATCATGACCCACACCAGTTCGAGGGGACCGAACATCACCGGACCCGGTGGTCGAAGTGGGAGTCGCCGCTCGTCGCCGTAGGACGACCCATTGATGAACGTGTAGCCAACCGACGCGGAGAGGGAGAGCACGGCGCAGAGTGACGTGACGCCGAGAGCGGCCGATTCGGGGAATTCGGCACCGTTCGGAACAATGATGGCGGCCCAGCCAGCGGCGATGACCGACGCGGGCATCAGGATGCGGATCGTCGTGAGCGACACCGTGCTCGGCACGAACGCGGCGATCAGCCCGACGAGCCACAGCGCCCAGAGCCCGATGGCGCCGGTGAGTGTGACCGCCGTGGAACGCTCGTCGAGGGCGCGTGCGAACGCGGGACCGGCGGTGAGGGGGAGTGAGAGCCAGGCGAGGGCAGGCGCCCATCGACTGACGATCCTGCTGGAAGGGGTCATCGCCTCTGAGATTTGCCGATCCCAGCCGCGATCGCTAACCATGTGACGCAGGCCACAGAATCGCGTCGGAGCCACCGGTGTCGAATCTGTCAAGAACTCTGGAGACCGTGCGGCATGGAACATGACGACCCGAGTGGAAGGCGCTGGCGGTGACCGGTTCCACGTCGTCGCTGCTCCTGCCCCCCGGTCTCTCCACTGGCATCGGTTATCTGCCGCATTGTGATCCGGGCGACGCGGTCGAGTTCGTCCTTCGTCATAGTCCGCGCCTTCCGTCGGCGCCGTCACTGCCCGCCCGTTCGCGACGCGAGGGAATGATCGCGCAAGCCGCATCCGGACTCGCAGGAGTGCACATCGCCGACGACGGGTCGATCGATGTCGACCTCGCGCTCATCGATCCGGAAGCGCCGCTCGATGACGAGCGGCTGTCGAGCGATGCATGGGTGGGGTTGCGCGCATTCCTCACCGCAATCGCCGATCGGGACGGACCCATCAAGGTGTCGCTCACGGGGCCGGTGACCCTTGGCATCGCTCTGTGGGGTGCGGGCATCGACATCGATCTCGCATTCCGGATCGCAGGCAAGGCGGTTCGCGCCCGCATCGAACGCCTCGTCGACCACGTCCAGCAGCGAGTACCACAGGCGCAGATCCTCGTCTTCCTGGACGAGCCGGCGATGGGCTCGCTCACCGATGAAGGTTTCCCGATCAGTCCCGATGACGGCGTCGATCTGGTCTCGTCGGCGATGGCTGCCGTCGAATCGAAGGCGATCACGGGTCTGCACTGCTGTACCGCAGTCGACTACCGCCTGTTGTTGAGTGCCGGACCGCGCATTCTCTCGGTACCCGTCGATGAACGCATCGTGCGACACGCTGGTCTCGTCGGCGATTTTCTCGATCGCGGCGGTTGGATCGCCTGGGGCGCAGTTCCCACTGACGGTCCCATCGGTACGAGTGTGGATCGACTGTGGCGTCGGCTGTCGACCGTGTGGTGCGACCTCGCCAATGAAGGGTGCGATCCGTTGGCGCTGCGAACGAACGCGATCATCACTCCGGTCTGTGGTCTCGCGCAGCATGGTGTGACGCAGGCCGAGCAGGTGATGGAGCACACGTCACGACTGGCGGAGCGACTGCAGAGTCAAGCGGCAGGTGCTCTCATCTCCGTCGGCGCGTGAACCCGAGGATCGGCGCGCTTCTGTCGCTAGTGTTCGGCCGTGTCCACTTCATCTGACGGAACCCTCGACCCCGCCGGTCGGGTCGACCGATTGCGTGAGGACATCCGACGTCACAATCGGCTCTATTACGAGCAGGACTCACCCGAGATTCCCGACGCTGAGTTCGATGCACTCCTGCGTGAACTTCTCGAACTGGAAGAGGCCCACCCGGACCTGATCACCCCCGACTCGCCGACCCAATCAGTGGGTGGTGCGGCCACCACGACGTTCGCGTCGGTCGAGCATCGAGTCCCGATGATGAGCCTCGACAACGCGTTCACTCCGGAGGAGATCACCGCCTGGGCGGGGCGACTCGAACGCCGCATCGCCGAGTTGGGGTCGTCCGATGAACTCATCGGTTTGGTCGCCGAATTGAAGATCGACGGTCTCGCCGTTTCCATTCGGTACGAGGACGGTCGGTTGGTGCAGGCGGCGACTCGTGGCGATGGACGTGTAGGGGAGGACGTCACCGCGAACGTGCGAACGATCACCGGGATTCCCCATCGCCTGCCGAAGGGGAGCCCGAAGGTGCTCGAGGTGCGGGGCGAGGTCTACATGC
>CAZMJK010000104.1:0-1682 GCA_964566555.1 uncultured Bifidobacterium sp.
ATCGACGACGAGATGGGCGACGAGGTCCGAGTCACCGTCATCGCCGCGGGCTTCGACCGCTGGGACGGCGATGCTCGGTCCGGTCGTTCGTCCCGCGACGATCGCCCCATCGCGCGCGATGTGTTCTCGTCGCACGACGATCTCGACGACGATGGGGATTTCGACGTCCCGTCGTTCCTCCAGTAACCGATTCCCGCCGCGGTGCGGACCTTCGATCGAGCGCTCCGTGACGGGCGCTCGATCCGCGTCTGCACGACCGATCGGACCGATGGAGATTTCGCAATCGGTCGTGTCGGTCCCGAACTCGATGCTCGTCGTGGGCGCATCGTCGATCGACCCTGGATCTGGATGGCCCAGGTACACGGTGCGATCTGTCTCGACCTCGACGCTGCCGATGTGACCCCTGCGACGGTGGGGATGGCGGCAGATGCTGCCGTGACCTCGTCGGACGCAGTTGCCATCTGTGTCCAGACCGCCGATTGCCTTCCCGTGGTCCTGTGGTCCGATGACGGGTTGATCGCCGCAGTGCACGTCGGATGGCGGGGACTCGAGGCCGGTGTACTCGATGCTGCAACCCACGTGATGGGCCGCCGAACCCGGGCGCCGATCCATGCCTTCCTCGGCCCGTCGATCGGTCCGGAGTGCTACGAGTTCGGCGAGGTTGATGGCCGACGACTGGTCCAACGGTTCGGTCCGTCGATCATGGGAACAACCGAGTCGGGAGCGCTCGCGCTCGATGTCCGCTCGGCCGCCCGTTCGGAACTCGTCGGTCGTGGTGTGCTGATCGAGATCGACGACGCGAGGTGCACGGCCTGCACCGACGACTTCTTCTCCCATCGTGCCCGTAACGAGGACGGGCGGCAGACCACGGTCGCGTGGATCGAGGGACCATGACTCCCCGCGGTGATGCCATCGATGCGGCGCTGATTCGCGAGCGGGCCGATGTCCTTCGTCATCGACTCGAACTCGCAGCACCGGACCGTCACATCCGGATCGTGGCGGTCACGAAGGGCTTCGGGGTCGACGCGCCTCGAGCGGCTCTGTCGGCTGGCCTCACGTCGTTGGGGGAGAACTACGCCCAGGAAGTGCTCGAGAAACACGACGCGCTCTCTCCTGAGGAGCGGTCCTCGGTGGAGTGGCACTTCCTCGGTCGGGTGCAGCGGAACAAGGTGCGCAGTCTCGCCCCGATCGTCTCGGTCTGGCAGAGCGTGGATCGGACCGAACTCATCGATGAGATCGCTCGGCGTGCACCTGGGGCTCGGATCATGGTGCAACTCAATCTCTCGGGAGAGGCCCAGAAGGGGGGTGCGCCGTTCGAGGACGCCGAGACGCTCGTGGCCCACGCCCGAACTCGGGGGCTCGAGGTGCTCGGACTCATGGGTGTGGGTCGGGCCGGCGATCCGGAGGCCACGGCGGCGGGATTCGCTCGTCTTGTCGCCGTCGCCGACGACCTGTCCCTGGTCGAGCGATCGATCGGAATGTCCGATGACCTCGATGCGGCGATTTCCGCCGGTTCGACGATGATCCGCGTGGGCACGGGGCTGTTCGGGCCCCGGGCGCCGAGATCGGGGCCCTGAGGCCGGTCGGCCGTGCGAATGTCAACGGTCGGCGCCGAGGAACTAGCCTGCCGGGTCGGACCGGGGGTCAGTTCCCCCTCACGGAGGGGCAGATGTCTTCGATGT
>CAZMJK010000104.1:1700-6655 GCA_964566555.1 uncultured Bifidobacterium sp.
GCGCAAGGCCATGGTGTACCTCGGGCTGGGACCCGACGACGAGTACGACGATTACGCGGCGGTGCCCGATGATCGTCCGCTGCCGCCGCCCCCGGTGCAGGCGCCCCGTCAGCAACCGCGTTCGACCGGCACGGTGAGGCCCCGACCGCCGGCGCCGAGCGCCCCCGTGCTCTCGACCGCTCCCGAGACCGGTGACGTGTCAGCCGTGCGTCCGGTGGCGCCGCCGCCCTCGGCCCGCGTTGCCGGCGCCGAGGATGCCTCGAAACCCCGAGTGCGCGCCGTTCCTCGACGGCAATCGGTGCGCCCGCAATTGGTCGTGCCCACTTCGTTCAACCAAGCCCAGGACGTGGCCGACAACTTCAAGGCGGGCAAGGCCGTGGCCATGGATCTCTACGACGCCGATCGTGATCTGTCTCGACGACTCATCGATTTCTCGAGCGGACTGTGTTACGGGCTCGGCGGCAACATGGAGAAGGTGGCCGCCAGCGTCTACCTGATCGTGCCGGCGGGGGTCGAGGTTCCCGCCGATGAGCGGGCGCGCTTGGCCGATCGTTCCGACGACGGTCTCTGATCCACGGCCGTGTGGGTCCTTCTTCAGTACGCGGCACAGTTGTTCCTGCTGTGTCTGCTCGGTCACATCGTCCTGAGCTGGTTCCCCCCATCGGGTCCCGGTCCCCTCGAGACGATCAGACGGGTGCTCTTCCGTATCACTGAGCCGGTCCTCGGGCCCCTGCGAGCGATCATCCCTCCCGTTCGTCTCGGCGGAATGGCCCTCGACCTTTCGCCGTTGATCGTGTTCATCGCGCTCGAGATCCTCTTGGCCTGGCTGCCGGGCTGACTGCGTCATCGCATCGTTGACACCCGAGTGGCGTCCGGCCGATACCATCGCCGCCATGGAAACCACGCCCGGAACGCCCCACCTCCTGACCGACGTTCGCTTCTCAGTGAGCCGCAAAGGGTACGACCCCGATGAGGTCGACAACTTCCTCGAGCGCGTGAGTGCTGCGGTTGCGCAACTGCAGGACAAGTTGCGTCAGGCCACGGCGACGGCGGAGGCAGCAGAGGCCCGCGCCGCCGACGCGGTCCGCAATGAGAGTCGATTGCAGGCGCGCATCGCCGAACTCGAATCCGGCGCGGCTGCAGCCCCGGTTGCTCCGGTTGCCGTGCGATCGGTTGACCCCACGCTCGAAGCGGAGCAGGCATCATCGGTGCTCGTCATGGCGCAGCGCACCGCCGACGCGACCATCAACGAAGCGCGTACCAACGCGGCGCAGATGTTGTCGGAGTCGGAGGTCGAAGCGACCCGCATCCTCTCCGCGGCCAAGGCGCAGGCCGATGAGGCCATCCGGGACCTCGACAAGACGCGGCGTGAGCTGGCCGCCGACAACGCCGCTCTCGAGGCGTTCCTCTCCGAGCAACGAGCGGTGATCTCGAACGGGTTGTCGCGAATCCAAGCGGTGCTCGACGATCCGGCGGCGCTTCGCATCGGTACCCCTCCGGTTGAGTTCGCCACGCCGGTGTCACCCGTCTCCGCACCGGCACCGGCCCCCGCGCCGGTCACGGCACCGGAGCCCGAGGTCTTCCAACCCGTACTCGCCGAGGATACGGATTGGTCGCCGGAACCGACGCCGGCCCCGGCGCCGGCAGACGACAACGGTGGTCCCGCGACGGCGGCGGTGCCAGTCTTCGAGGACGAGTTCCTCGCCGAGGACGATGACGATGCTGACGCTGCGATGCGTCGGTTCTTCGACGCCGATTTCGACGACGATCGTCGCTGAACCCGACGCGATCAGTCGACGCGAACCAACGAGACCGCTACTGGCGTTCCATCGATCTCGATGGTTCGATCACCGGGACCGAAGTCGAGTGAGCGGGCCAGCACCTCGCCGGTGATCGTGGCGCGGTGTGTCTCGATGACGTCGCGCAGATCGGCGTCGGCGTCAATCGTGACGACGATACGATCCGAGATCTCGAGGCCAGCAAGTTTGCGGGCGTCGTTCAGGGCGCGCACGAGTTCGCGCGCGGTTCCCTCGGCCCGCAACTCATCGTTCAGTTCGAGATCGAGGGCCACGGCCCAGCCGTCCTCCTCGACGAGCGCGAGCGACTCGTGCTTCTCGGCGCGGACCTCGACCTCGTCAGCGGTGAGTCGCTCACCAGCGACCTCGATCCAGCCCTGCTCGTTCAGTTGGGCATGGAGTGCGGAACCGTCGGCCTCGGCCAATGCGGTCTTGACGTCGTTGACCCGGGGGCCGAGACGGGGACCGAGGAGGCGGAAGTTCGGGATGACGGTCCAGCCCATGAGTCCCGAGAGCGAATCGAGTCGCTCGAGTGCCTTCACGTTCAGCTCGGCGGTGATCTCCGCCTCGATGGTCGGATCGAGGTCGGTTCCGCCATGCAGGAGGAGGGCCCGGGAGAGTGGCTGACGAACTTTGATCTTCGCGTCGGTTCGCGCCGAACGACCGAGGCTCACGAGGCGACGGGCGACGTCCATCTGTTCTGCCAGGGAGGGGTCGTGGCGCCCTTTGTCCGTCGGCCAGTCGGTGAGATGGACCGATTGCGTCGCGGTGAGCGTGGTGTAGATCTCATCGGCGAGGAAGGGGCAGAACGGCGCGAGGACCTGCGCGATCGTCGTGAGGCACTCGTAGAGGGTCGCATGGGCGGTGGCGTCGGAGGATTTCCAGAATCGTGGGCGACTGCGACGCACGTACCAGTTCGACAAGTCGTCGACGAATGTGGCGATGCGGGCGGAACCGCCGAGTGCATCGAAACCTTCGAGTGACGCGGTGACCGATGCGACGGTGTCATCGAGTTCGGAGAGGATCCAGCGGTCGAGCACGTGGGTCGGTGCGGGGGCTTCGGGGTTGGGTTGCCAGCCGTCGAGGTCGGCATACGTGGCGAAGAAGGAGAACACGTTCCAAAGTGTGAGGAGCGTTTGTCGAGTCGCCTCGCGGATTCCGTCGGGGAAGACGCGTCGCGGGGTCCAGGGTTGACCCGAGGAGAAGAAGTACCACCGGAGTGCGTCAGCCCCCAGTGTGTCGAAGATGTCGAACGGAGCGATGACGTTGCCGCGCGATTTCGACATCTTCTGACCGTTCTCATCGACGATCAGCGCAAGACAGACGACGTTCTTGTAGGGCGTCGAATCGAAGACGAGTGAGTTCACGGCGAGGAGTGAATAGAACCATCCTCGCGTCTGATCGATTGCTTCGCAGATGAAATCGGCCGGAAACGCGCCGCTGAAGGATTCCGAACCTTCGAACGGATGGTGTCGCTGTGCCGATGGCATCGATCCGGAGTCGAACCATGCGTCGAGGACGGGGGTCACGCGTCGCATCACACCGCTGCAGCCCTCGACGGTGCAGGTGAACGTGATGTCGTCCACGTACGGGCGATGGAGATCGAGCTGTGAGAGGTCGCGTCCGGCGAGTTCGCTGAGTTCGGCGATGGAACCGATGCAGTGTTCATGGGCGCTGCTCTCGCACCGCCAGATGGGGAGCGGGGTTCCCCAATAGCGGTCGCGCGAGAGTGCCCAATCGATGTTCCCCTCGAGCCATTTGCCGAAGCGTCCGTGCTTGATGAACTCCGGATGCCACTCGATGCGTTCGTTCTCGCGCATGAGCAGGTCGCGATGTTCCGAGGTGCGCACGAACCACGAGGTCTTGGCCCAGTAGATGAGAGGCGTGCTGCAGCGCCAGCAATGGGGATAGCTGTGCTCGTAGGACTGTTCCCGAACGAGGAGGCCGCGAGCGGTGAGGTCCTCGATGATCTGGCGGTCGGCGTCCTTGACGAATCGACCGGTGAGTTCGGGAACCGTCTCGTCGAAGGCGGCATCGGCGTTGACGGGATTCAGCACCGGCAACTTCTCGGCCCGACCCACGACTGCATCGTCCTCGCCGAAAGCGGGTGCCAGGTGCACGATGCCCGAACCGTCCTCGGTGGTGACGAAATCGCCGGCCACGACCCGCCAGCCGTCGCTCCCGGCGGGGGGAGTCAGCGTGGTGAATGGTCGTTCGTAGCGCCACCCGAGAAGATCCGACCCCTTGAAGGTGTCGACGATGGTCGCGTCCTCGGGTGCGAGGGCGGCTGCCTGGATGAGGTCCCGGCGTCCATCGGAGGACGCGATGCGGACGTAGTCGATGTCGGGGCCGACGGCTGCGGCGACGTTCGAGATGAGGGTCCACGGGGTCGTCGTCCACACCAGGAGGTCGACGTCGCGATCGACCACCGGGAATCGCACGAACACCGAAGGGTCGACGATGTCCCGATAGACATCGGGTTGACCCAACTCGTGACTGGATAGCGCCGTGCCGCAGCGTCCGCAGTACGGCGAGACCTTGTGGCCCTCGTAGAGGAGTTCCTTGTCCCACAGTTGGCGTAGGAGCCACCACACCGATTCGACGTAGGAATTGTCGAGTGTCCAGTACGCGTCGGCCGTATCGATCCAGACCCCGGATCGCTCCGTGAGCGCCGTCCAGTCGGTCACGTAGCGCTGCACCGACTCACGGCAGCGTTGGTTGAATTCGGCGATGCCGAAGGCTTCGATCTCCTGTTTCGTCGAGAGCCCGAGCTCCTTCTCCACCTCGAGTTCGACGGGAAGGCCATGGCAGTCCCATCCGCCCTTGCGGGGAACGTCGCGACCGCGCATGGTCTGGAATCGGGGATAGATGTCCTTGAAGACCCGGGCCCACACGTGATGGAGGCCCGGTCGGCCGTTCGCCGTGGGGGGTCCCTCGTAGAAGATCCACGGCTCGCTCCCGGCTCGCAACCGTCGGGTCGCGCCGATGGTGTCCTCGGTCTTCCACCGCTCGAGTCGGCGCTGTTCGAGGTCGGGAAGGTTGAGATCGGGATCGACCGGACCGAAAGGCATGGGGGCCAAGCGTACGCCGTTGGTGAGTGGCCTCCGTGCGTGTGGGTTGACGTGGGAGGGTCCCGCCTTTACCCTCCGCCGATCCACC
>CAZMJK010000105.1:0-6325 GCA_964566555.1 uncultured Bifidobacterium sp.
TCGAGCAGTGGCCGAGTGAGGAGGAACTCATCGGAGAAGATGTCGGTCTCGATGTCCTCCCAGCTGGAATCGGCGTTCCGCTCGGCCTGGATGCGCAGCAGCTGCTTCTTGTAGTTCCATTCGTACAGGGCCTTCGACTCGTCGAGGCCCTCGTAGCACTGGAGGCGGATCAGACGGGCACCGAGGATCTCGGCCACCGATTTGGCGAGCTGCGTCTTTCCCGTACCTGCCGGCCCCTCCACGAGGATGGGCTTGCCGAGTCGATCGGCGAGGAACACCACACCGGCGATGGCTTCATCGGAGAGGTAGTCGACCTCTCGAAGTCGGGAGCGAACGGCCGCGGGGTTCTCGAAGCGATAGTCCATTGTCCCGACGTTACCGGCCCACCGCTCGCCGGCCGGCACTCAACCGGGCCGGTCGGAATCCGGGTGTCAGCCGCGGGTCTGACCGTTGCCCCTCACCACGAACTTCGCCGTGGTGAGTTCGCGCAAGCCCATGGGGCCTCGTGCGTGCAACTTCTGCGTGGAGATCCCGATCTCGGCTCCGAACCCGAACTCCTCGCCATCGACGAACCGCGTCGATGCATTCACGAGGACGGCGGCGGCATCGACCTCGAGGGCGAATCGGTCGGCGGCGGCGAGCGATCGGGTGATGATCGCCTCGGAGTGACCCGATCCGTAGCGGGCAATGTGGTCGATGGCCTCGTCGATCGAGTCCACGACGGCCACCGCCAGTGTCAGGTCGAGGAACTCCGAACCCCAGTCCTCCTCCGTGGCTGCAATCGCGCCGGGGAGCAGTTCGAGCGCCCGCTGATCGGCGCGCAGCTCGACCCCACCGAGCGCGGCAGCGGCTCTGGGAAGGAACTCGCCGGCGACGGAACGATGGACGAGAAGCGATTCGGCGGCGTTACACACCGACGGTCGTTGCGTCTTCGCGTTCACGATGATGTCGAGAGCCACGCCGAGGTCGGCATCGGCATCGACATAGACATGACAGTTGCCATCGCCGTCGATGACGTACGGCACGGTGGCGTTCTCGAGGATCGATGCGATGAGGGAGGGTCCGCCACGAGGGATCAGACAGTCGATCGTGTCCCGCTGCCGCATGAACTCGACGGCCGCCTCGCGGGAGGTGTCGGCGACGAGGATCACCGAATCGGCCGGGAGGTCCGCGCCGGCGATGGCGGAGCGGAGCACGGACTCAATGGCGAGATTGGATTCGATCGCTCCGGAGGAACCGCGAAGGAAGGCCGCATTCCCCGACTTGAGACAGAGACCCGCGGCATCGGAGGTCACATTGGGGCGATTCTCGTAGATGATCGCGATGACGCCGAGCGGAACACGGACCCGCGAGATTCGCAGACCGTTCGGCCGGACCCAACCGTCGACGACTTCACCGACCGGATCGGCCAATGACGCAACCTGCCGCAGTCCCCCGGCCATCGACGCCACCCGTTTGTCGTCGAGGCGCAAGCGGTCGACGACGGTGGGGCTCACGCCTTCCGATTCAGCCCGACGAATGTCGGCGGCATTGGCCTCGAGGATCGCTGCCGATGACGCCACCAGCGCGTCGGCAGCGGCGAAAAGGGCCTCGTTCTTCTGCGCCGTCGATGCCGTAGCGAGCACACGGGAGGCGGCTTTGGACCTGCGACCGAGTTCGGCGATCGGTGTCGAGGCGTCATGCGCAGTCATGGTCGCAAGCGTACTCGCCCTCCCCCATTCGACTTCGAGGCCTCACGTGAGCCTCGAGGGCAGCCCACTAGCGTGAATCGGGTGAGTTCTCCGGACGCGCACGCCGCCCCTCGCCGCACGCATCATCTCGTGCGATCGAGCGCAGTCGTCGCCGTCGGGACCGCTCTCTCGCGCCTCACGGGATTCCTCCGCCTCGGGGTGATGGCCTACGCCATCGGCGCAACCGCGCTCGCCGAGGCGTACAACCTGGCCAACAACACGCCGAATCTGCTCTATGACCTCGTCCTCGGCGGGATCCTGTCCGCCACCTTGGTTCCCGTGGTCGTCGCACACACCGGACGGGACGACAATCGCGGACTCGATGCGCTCGCCTCGGTCATCAGTGTGGTGCTGGTCATCGCAACGGTCCTGGCTATCGCACTCTCCCCGGTGATCATCCACCTCTACAACCTCTCGTCACCGGCGGACGAGGCGTCGGCCCAGAGTGCCGTTGCGGTGCCGTTGCTCATGATGTTCGCCCCACAGATCCTGTTCTACGGACTCACGAGCCTCGGAACAGCGTTCCTGAACGCTCGTCGCTCCTTTGCGGTACCAGCGTTCGCGCCGGTCGTGAACAACATCGTCGTGATCTGTCTCTTCCTCGCCCTCCCCCATCTCGCTTCGGGCGACGCGCTCACCTTCGACGAGGTTCGACACGACTCGGGTCTCCTGCTGCTCCTCGGCTTCGGTACCACTGCCGGTCTTCTGGGCATGACGTTGGTGCTGTGGCCCGCGATGCGCGCCGCCCACATCAGGTTGCGATGGAACTTCGATCTTCGCGACCCGGCGGTCAAGGAGGTCGCACGGCTTTCGGGATGGACCCTCGGTTACGTGGTGTGCAACCTGATCGCCTACGGCATCATCCAGACACTCGCCAACGGCGTCGACGGGGTCTCGATCTACGCATATGCGTGGCTCTTCTTCCAACTCCCGTATGGCCTGTGGACCGTTTCGGTGATGACCGCGTACACACCGGAACTCTCCGCTCTCCACGCCGCCGCCGACATGGAGGGACTGCAGCGTCGATTCAGTTCCGGCCTTCGACTCGTGCTCGTCGTGGCCCTTCCCGCGGCGGTGGGAATGGCGCTGCTCGCCGGACCCGTGGTGCGAATCGTCCTCGTACACGGCGAGTTCACCTCTGCCGATGCCACCACAACCACCAACACCCTCATCGCGTTCCTCTGCGGACTGCCCGCATTCTCTCTCTTCCTCTTCGCCATGCGCGGGTTCTACGCGCAACGAGACACCCGCCTCCCGTTCTTCACGAATCTCGCCGAAACCGTTCTCGGACTCGTTCTCGCCTTCCTCCTCGTGGATCGCTTCGAGGTGGTCGGGTTGGGCGCGAGTGGATCAATCGCGTACAGCGTGTTCGCCATCGTCGCCCTCGTGCTCCTCCATCGCCGCATCGGGAGATTCCTCGATAGCGCCACCATCACGACGATCACGAAACTCGTCGCGGCCTCGGCCATCATGGGCGTCGTCGTGTGGGCGTTCCTCTCCCTCACCGACTTCGACGACCTGATCACCATCATCGCTGCGGCGGTGCTGGGACTCCTCGTCTACGTCGGACTCGTGATCACCCTCCGGGTGGACGAAGCCCGACTCGTGCTGGCGAGGGTGCTGCGGCGCTAGGGAAGGATCACCAGATCGTCCACGTGGACGATCTGGGCGGGGAGATCAGCGGGAAGTTCAGAACGCGAACGACCAGCCATCTCTCGGAGTTGCGCTGCGTCGACACGCACGATCCCCTTGGCGAACACGTCACCCCGAGCGTCGCAGATCTCGACGGCATCGTCGCGATCGAACTCGCCGTCCACGGCGATCACTCCAGCGGCGAGGAGCGATGTCCCCCCGCGTTGGAGGGCGACGCGAGCACCGTCGTCGACGGAAACGACGCCCGAAGACCGAAGCGCGAACGCGATCCACAACTTGCGGGCAGGCAGATTCCGTTCATGAGCGGCAACGGTGGTACCCGTCCCCGGCACGCCGGACAGCGCGACGTTGAGCACCCCGTCGCGATGAGCGGCGGCGATGACGGTGCGCACCCCTGACCATGCAGCGATCTTCGCCGCCGAGAGTTTCGAGGCCATTCCGCCACTTCCCCCGGGAGTTCCCGGTCCGCCGGCGATGTCGTCGAGTTGCGCGTCGAACTCGACGATCTCCTCGATCAACGAGGCGTTGGGGTCGATTCGGGGATCTGCCGACAAAAGTCCGGGGGTGTCGGTGAGCAGGACGAGTAGTTCGGCATCGACCAGATGGGCGACGAGAGCAGCGAGGCGATCGTTATCGCCGAATCTGATCTCGTCGTCGGCGACTGCATCGTTCTCGTTGACGATGGGAATCACACCGAGTTCGAGCAACCGGGCCAGTGTCCCGCGGGCCTGCAGGTACTGGCGACGATCAACGAAATCGAGCGGAGCGAGCAGCACCTGACCGCATATGAGCGAATGACGCTCGAGCGCTTCGGAGTACACCCCCATCAGTCGCGACTGTCCGACCGCCGAGACCGCCTGGAGGGTCTGCGCATCGCGGGGGCGGTTCTCGCCACCGAGACCGAGTGCAGGAAGCCCAGCCCCGATCGCGCCCGAGGTGACGATCACGACCTGATGGCGCTGCGAGCGAAGCAACGCGACCTCGTCGCACAACTTCACGATGGCATCCTGCCGAATGCCACCCTCGGCATCGGTCAGCGACGATGTCCCGATCTTGACGACGACGACCATCACTCGTCCTCGTACTCGAAGGTGAGTGATCCGATGTGGACGGTGTCGCCTTCTTTGGCGCCAGCTCGAGCGAGAGCCTTGTCCACACCGATCTTCTTGAGCCGGGCATGAGCGAAATCCAACGCTTCGAGATTCGTGAGATCGGACAATGCGACGGCGCGTTCGGCAGCGCGTCCGATCACCCGGTAGGAACCGTCGTCGTCGCGCTCGATCCGAATGCCCTCCGGGATGGGTCGGTGCACGATGAAGCCGTCGAGTTCGGGCTCGACCGCCCGAGCACGACGCACCTCCTCGGCCATGCGGCCGACCAGACGCGGGAGGCCCGCGCCCGTGACCGCCGAGATCGTCAGGTCGAGTTCGAGGCCGTCCTCGGTCACCACCGATCGTCCCGATTCGGCATCGGCGATGCCGTCGGCCACCAGATCGGCCCTCGATCCCACGAGGAGACGGGGTCGCTCGAGCAGTTCCGGACGATAGGCCCCCAGTTCCTCCAGCAGGATTCGCGCCTGTTCGGCGGGACCCTCGGCGGTCATTCCGTCGACACCGCCGGCAAGGTCGATCAGCAGCACCAGCACTCGAGCCCGCTCGACGTGGCGAAGGAATCGATGCCCGAGACCGCGGCCGTCGGCCGCCCCCTCGATCAGTCCGGGGATGTCGGCGACCACGAATTCGACGTTGTCCTCCACTCGGACGACACCCAGATTGGGTTCCAGCGTGGTGAAGGGGTAATCGGCGATCTTGGGCTTCGCCGCCGAGATGCGCGAGATCAGCGTGGACTTCCCGACGTTGGGAAAGCCCACCAGTGCGACATCGGCCATCAACTTGAGTTCGAGGTTCAGCCATTGCTCCTCGCCGAGTTCGCCCTGTTCGGCGAAGGACGGAGCGCGACGGAGGTTCGACAGGAAACGGGCGTTGCCCTTCCCTCCCCTGCCGCCTGCAGCCGCCATCCAACGGTCACCGTGGTGGACCAGATCGGCGAGCATGACCCCATCCAGATCGTGGATCACCGTTCCTTCGGGGACGTACACGATCAGGTCCTCGGCTCCGGCGCCATGCTTTTTCTTGCCCTGGCCGTGGGTGCCGTTCTGCGCACGGCGATGGGGATGGTCCTTGAACGCGAGCAGGGACGAGATATTGCGATCGGCCACGAGCCAGACATCGCCGCCCCGGCCACCGTCACCGCCGTCGGGTCCACCCTTCGCGACGTGCGCCTCACGACGGAACGCCACGCAGCCGGCGCCACCGTCGCCACCGCGCACATTCAGTTGGCACTCATCGATGAACCCTGACACGACGTCAGAGCCTACGGCGTGGCAGCCGACGGAAGGCCCATCGTTTCCCATGTCCGACGATGTCGCATGGGTGAGGCAGGATTCGTCCATGGCTTCCGCCGACTCCGACTCCGACTCCTCGGCCGACGCGGCCGACGCGGCCGAGCCCACCGCCCGTCAACAGGCGTGGGTGGCGACCATGCACGGTTCCCGGACCGCACCCGACCTGGTGCTCGCCCACCGCGACGCGCCGCCTCCGCCGATCGAGGCGCGCGTGATCATGCGCTCCGAGCGAGAGGAACGCGCTGCCGACACCCTCAGCCCGGGCGCCACGTTGGCCGAGGGCGCCGGCTCCCGCGCCGTCGACGAGGACCCCGACCCCTTCGATACTCGAGAAGAGCTGGGGGAGGATCGCGGCGAGGCTCGCCCGCTGGGCATCCTCGCTCGCGGGCTCGCTCACCACATAGCGCACTCCGCTGGCCGTCGGGACGCGAGCGATGCGCAGGTCGCGGAGGTCCCGCGACAGGGTGGATTGGGTGACCTCCAGCCCCTGCCGCAGGAGGAGCTGCCGGAGCTCTTCCTGACTTCCGATCGGTCGTTC
>CAZMJK010000105.1:6335-6653 GCA_964566555.1 uncultured Bifidobacterium sp.
GCCGAGGGCGCCGGCTCCCGCGCCGTCGACGAGGACCCCGACCCCTTCCGCACCTGTTTCGAGCGCGACCGCGACCGCATCCTCCACTCCGCTGCGTTCCGCCGCCTCGCTGGGAAGACGCAGGTGTTCGTGTTCCCCGACGACCACCAACGCACTCGGCTCACCCACGCGCTCGAAGTGGCACAGGTGGCCACCGCGATGTCGCGCGCCCTCGGGCTCAACGTCGCACTCACCGAAGCCATCGCACTCGGCCACGACTGCGGCCACGGCCCCGGCGGCCATGCGAGCGAAGACGCGTTCGACGCGTTCCTTCCCGAT
>CAZMJK010000106.1:0-6286 GCA_964566555.1 uncultured Bifidobacterium sp.
CTGACGAAGGTGAGTGGCTGGGGTCCTCCGGAGGAACTGTTCGAGATCGCCGAATGGGCGTCGTGGCGCTGGGCGGGACGTCAAGCAACCCTGCTGCGCACTGCGTCGCCGCCCTCGGTCGTTCGTGGTCTTCCTCGGGAACCCAGTCGACTCCCGCCGCCGGTCGCCATCGCCGCCGACGAGACACAGGCGGTGGCCGCGGATGCGCTGACGCATGCGGTCAGTGTCCTACGTCTCGCGCCGACCGTCGACCCGTATCCGTTGATCGTCGCGGCGGCCGGTCTCGGTCCGATTCTGGTCGCCGCTCCGGTCGGCTCGATGGCCCGCTTCCTCGGAGTGCGACTTCGACGCGCCGGCGTACCGGTTGCGCTCCTGCCTGACGATTGGTCGCTCGCGCGCGCAGGGTGGGCACACGTCTTCGGTTCGCGTTCTGCGGCGTTCGCTCCGATCGCGCGGCCATCGGCGATCGTGGTTCTCGACGAACACGACGAGTCGTACCAGCAGGAGCAGACACCGACGTGGAACGCCCGTGATGTGCTCATCGAACGGGCCCGTCGCCTCTCCATCCCGTGTGTGCTGGTGAGTCCGACGCCGTCGCTCGAGGCGCTCGATGTGGGGACGTTGGTCACGCAGTCGCGCTCCGCGGAACGCGCCGGGTGGTCGATCATGGAGGTGATCGACCGTCGTGATGACCCACCTGGCTCGGGGCTGTTCAGCGAGCGGCTCGTCTCGGCGTTACGGGGCGACGGGCGAGTGGTGTGCGTCCTCAATCGCAAAGGTCGGTCCCGACTGTCCTCGTGCGCGACGTGCGGTGAGGTCGCCTCATGTGAATCCTGCGACGCAGCGGTGGTGCAACAGGACGACGGTTCGTTCGCCTGCCTCCGTTGTGGCACGAGTCGACCGAAGATCTGCTCGAATTGCGGTGGGGCGAAGTTGAAGAACCTGCGCGCAGGTGTGAATCGGGTTCGCGAGGAACTGGAGGCGCTGCTGCGCGAGCCGGTGGCGGAGTTGACGGCCGATCGCGACCACGATGCCGGTGGGACGGGAACGAGAGTGGTGGTCGGCACCGAAGCAGCGTTGTTCCGCATTCCCACCGCTGAAGTCGTGGTCTTTCTCGACTTCGATCAGGAACTCCTCGCTCCGCGATACCGAGCCTCGGAAGAGGCCGTGGCGCTCCTCGTCCGTGCATCGCGGATCGTCGGACCCCGGGCAGGCGGGGGTCGTGTCATCGTGCAGACTCGCCTGCCCCAGCACGAGGTGGTGCAGGCGGCACTCACGGCCGACCCCACCCGAGTGACCTCGGCGGAACGGACTCGACGGGAACTCTTGGGGTATCCGCCGGCGAAGGCCATGGCGCTGATCTCCGGCGCCTCGGCCGCGAAGTGGATCGAATCGTTCGATGTACCCAGTGAGGTCGACGTGCTCGGTCCATCGAATGGTCAGTGGATCGTTCGAGCTCCCGACCACGAACTTCTCTGTTCGGCACTTTCGCGCGCGCCGCGTCCCGGAGGACGACTGCGCATCGAAGTCGACCCCCTACGTTTCTGATCCGGTCAGGATCGGAACTCAGTCGGTGGCCGTCCATTCGGCGCGTCGTGTCTCGTACATCGCGATCGCCGCGGCCGTGCCCACGTTGAGCGAGCCGATCTTCCCCAGTTGCGGGATGTACGCCAACGCGTCGGCGCCTGCGAGCACTTCCTTCGACAACCCTCGATCCTCGTGGCCCATCACGATGCACACGTCTCCGGTGAGGTCGCACTCGTGCAACGGGGTCGCCCCTTCGGCCAACTCGATCCCGACGATGCGGTAGCCCATCGACCTCGCCGCCGCGAGCGCTTGTGTGGCGTTCTCGCAGGAATCCGTCGTGACGAACTTCTGCGAGCCGAGCGCTGTCTTCTGCACTTTCGCGTCCGAGGGTGATGGCGAACCGACGAGCCAGAGGCGGTCGACCGAATAGGCCGCTGCCGTACGCAGAATGGAACCGAGATTGAAAGGGTTCTGCACGCCGTCGAGCATGAGTGCCATCTTTCGATCGGTGGAACGTCGCCACTCGCGATGGAGTCGCTTCAGTTCGGTTCCTCCCAAGTTGCGCGTCATCGTGCTTTCACCTCGAGGAGTCGGTATCCGGCCCGCGAGCACACTCGTGTGGTCGCCCAACCTTGGGCGTTCAGCCATTCGGCGAGGGAGTCCGCGCCGAGATGACGTTGGACGACGAGCCATGCGGTGCCAGTTGGGGAGAGGCGGTCGAGCCACACGGCCAGCATGTGTCGCATCGCCACTTTCCCGATGCGGATCGGAGGATTCGACCACAGGCCATCGAATCGAATGGATGGAAGTGCGGCGAGATCCTCCGGGTGTCCGTCGACGGGGACACCGTCGGTGTCAACGACGACGGGATGGATCGACGAGCATCCGTTCCGATCGCCATTGCGTGCGGTGAGGGCAACGGCCCGTTCATTGGTGTCGACCGCCCACACCGCGCCGTGCGGTGAGCGGGCCGCCAGACTCACGGCGATCGGTCCGTAGCCGCACCCCAGGTCGCAGACCGTGGCCATCGAGGCGGTCGGATGGGGTGCTTCTTGGAGGAGGAGTCGTGTGCCGGCATCGATTCGATCGGCCGAGAACACGCCGCGGTCGGTGGTGAAGGAGAGTTCGAGATCGGCCAGGGAGAGACGTACCTCGCGCTCATCGGACTCGACCGACGGAGTCCGGGAGAAGTAGTGGGACGATGGACCGGACATGGCACGACGCTACCCTTGAGTCATGGCTCCGCATTCGATCCGCATCATCGGTGATCCCGTGCTCACACAGCGCGCCGCCGATGTCACCACGGTCGATGGCGCCATGGCTCGATTGGTGCAAGACATGTTCGTCACCATGTACGAGGCTCCCGGTGTCGGACTCGCCGCGCCACAGATCGGCGTGCAGAAGCGCTTCTTCGTCTTCGATCACGACGATCGTCCGGGTGTGATCATCAATCCGGTGATCGTGGAATCACGCGGCGAGGCCGAGTTCACCGAGGGGTGTCTGTCGATCCCGGGGCTCCATTTCGACATCGTTCGACCGGCGGAGATCCATGTCAAGGGGTACGACCTCGATGGGAACGAACTCGATCTCGAGCTCGACGACTTCGCCGCCCGCGTCTTCCAGCACGAGATCGATCATCTCGAAGGCATCCTGATGGAGAAGCACCTCACCGCCGAGCAGCTCGCCGAGGCTCGAGCGGCGTTACGTCAGTTGCGTGCCCGCGGAGTGGGGCAGCTCCCCGAGCCCGAAGTCGGCCTGAGTCGACTTCGTCTTCCCTGAGTCGTTGATGGCGGATTCCGTGCTGGCGCGCCCACCGGCGCGTCCTCGTCGTCTGGTGTACCTCGGAACTCCCGAGGTCGCGGTCGAGCCGTTGCGGGCGCTCGTCGAGGCCGGGTTCGACATCGCCCTCGTCGTGTCGGGTCCGGACAAGCGCCGCGGGCGAGGAGGGCAACGCACCGCAACGCCGGTGAAGTCTGCCGCGCTCGAGCTCGGACTACCGGTGACCGACGTCCTCGACGACGTGAGCAACATCGACGTCGATCTCGGCGTCGTCGTTGCCTACGGTCGACTGATCCCGGAAACACTTCTGCATCGTGTGCCGATGATCAACATTCACTTCTCGTTGCTTCCCCGATGGCGGGGAGCGGCCCCCGTGGAACGGGCATTGCTCGAGGGGGACGAGGAGACCGGGGTCTGTCTCATGGACATCGGCGTCGAGCTGGATGTCGGAGACGTCTACGCGCGGGCGTCGACCCCGATAGCGGAAGATGACACGCTCGATTCCCTTCGGAGTCGTCTCGTGACCATGGGATCCTCGATGCTGGTCGCAACGCTTCAGCAGGGCCTTCCTGATCCGATACCCCAATCTGGTGAGGTCACCTACGCCAAGAAGATCGCATCCGAGGATCTCCGGATCGACTGGGACGCTCCTGCCAGCCTGGTGGATCGACAGGTGAGACTCGGTGGCGCGTGGACGGAGTTTCGCGGTGCGAGGTTCAAGGTTCATGAGGCGCGAGTCGTCGGAGGTTCGGGAGGACCCCCGGGTTCCCTGCACGGACTGGCCGTCGACTGTGGGGAGGGCGCACTCGAGTTGGTCGTCGTGCAAACGGAAGGCAAGCCGCGACAGGCTGCCGATGCGTGGCGGAACGGGGCTCGTCCGACGGCGGACGATCGTTTCGGTCGATGACGCCTGCGTCGCGGTCGAAGTCCACACAACGTGCCGGTGGTGGGAGTGGTGTCGCTGCGCGCCGATTGGCCGCAGAGGCGCTCTTGCGTATCGAGCGCGACGGGGCATACGCCAACATCGCGCTGTCTCCGTTGTTGGATGCGAGTTCGCTCGAACAGCGCGACCGGGGATTCGTCACCGAACTGGTCTACGGCACGACACGGATGCGGCGATCGTGTGACTGGTTGGTCGATCGATTTCTCCCCGACACCGAGCGCATCGATCTCGTCGCTCGAACCTGGCTCCGCCTCGGGGCGTTCCAGTTGGCGTTCCTCGGCACGCCGCCGCACGCCGCGGTGAGTGCGACGGTCGGGGCCGCACCGCGAAAGATCAGTGGGCTCTGCAACGCCGTACTTCGAAAGGTGGCGACATCGCTGCCCGTCGCATGGCCCTCCGATGGTGTGCGCCTCTCGCAGCCCGACTGGATCGTCGACCGGCTCATCGCCGATCTCGGTGAGATCGATGCAATCGCGGCGCTCACGGTGATGAACGAGGCCGCGTCCGTTTCTGCTCGCGAGGACGGCTACATCCAAGACCGAGGTTCCCAACTCGTGGCTGCGGCCGTCGAGGCTCGAGCGGGCGAACTCGTTCTCGATATGTGTGCCGCTCCAGGGGGGAAGGCGACGGCGATGGTCGGTGCGGGCGCAACAGTGATCGCGTCCGATGTTCGACCGTCGCGGCTGTCACTCGTCACGGAGAATCGACAACGACTCGGCATCGACGCCGACGCGCTCCCCGTCGTCTGTGCCGATGGAACCCTCCCGCCATTTCGCGACGGGAGTTTCGATCGAGTCCTCCTCGACGCTCCCTGTTCGGGTCTGGGGGCATTGCGTCGTCGGCCCGATGCTCGGTGGCGGGTCAGGCAATCCGATATCGACGAACTCGTCATCGTTCAGCAGGCACTGATGGCCCAAGCGGTGCGAATGCTTCGTCCCGGGGGAGAACTCGTCTACAGCGTGTGCACGATCACGAGCGCCGAAACCCTGGGAATCGACGAATGGATGGAACAGACATTCCCCGCACTCATGGCCCGGCCGCTCCCGGACGGCCCATGGCGGACATTGGGTCGCGGCGGTCTGCTATTGCCGCAGGATGCGGACACCGACGGAATGTATGTCCTACGCCTTCGATCGCCACAGGATGAGGAAGAATCGCACCCATGACCGACCATGCTGCGACGACGACTCCAGCCGAGGGCCTGACCGCCAAAGTGCTCACGGTTTCCGATGGAGTGGTGGCGGGAACCCGAGACGACAAGAGCGGGCGTGCGCTTGTCCAACGGCTGACCGAAGAGGGCTACGCCGTTGTCGAGCATCGCGTCGTCGCCGACGGGATCCAGAGTGTCGGCGAAGCGATCTTCGAAATGGCGGAAGGATTCAACGGGCTCATCATCTCGACCGGTGGGACGGGCTTCGGTCCTCGAGATCTTTCGCCGGAGGGGACACGAATGGTGCTCGACCGAGAGGCGCCGGGTCTCGCCGAAGCGATGCGTGCGGTGAATCCCCTTGGTCGATTGTCGCGGGGCGTCGCCGGTACCCGCGGCCAAGCGCTGGTCCTGAACACTCCCGGTTCCACGGCGGGAACGATCGAGAGTCTCGAAGCGGTGCTCGACGTGATTCCCCACGCCCTTCGGTTGTTGGCCGGCGACTGACCGACAACGGGATCAGCTGGGGGTCGCGGACTGAAGGCCGTCGGTGATGAGCCGGTACCATCAACGACCATCTCTGCTTCTCCAAATGACGAGGCCCGCATGGGTCAAGCGATGGCCGCGGCGTCGACGGTGCGTCGCCGGGTTGCACCCCGACCGTGGGTCGGGGCCGTCGTCGTTCCTGCGGGGGAACCCGATCATCCGGGATTTATCGGGGCAACGGATGGCCGAACCGGCCCTCACGCGGAACGAGTGGCGTTGGCAGCGGCGGGACCAGCCGCTTCGGGGTCGACGCTCTTCGTGACGCTCGAGCCGTGCTCTCATCATGGAGTGACGCCCCCGTGCGTCGATGCCGTGATCGACGCGGGCGTGGCGCGAGTCGTCGT
>CAZMJK010000106.1:6296-6615 GCA_964566555.1 uncultured Bifidobacterium sp.
CCCGGTGACGGGATTCGACGACTGCGTGAGGCCGGAATCGATGTCGAGGTCGGCTGTCGCGGTCCTGAGGTTGCTCGACAACTCGCTCCCTATCTGCATCATCGTTCGACGGGTCGGCCCTTCGTCGTGCTGAAGTTGGCGGCGACGCTCGATGGCAAGAGCGCTGCACCCGACGGAACCTCGAAGTGGATCACCGGCGATGACGCGCGGCTCGACGCCCATCGCCTTCGAGCCGACAGTGACGCCATCCTCGTCGGAGCAGGAACTGTCCGAGCCGATGATCCGGCACTCACGGTGCGTCTGCCCGACGGTGAACGTG
>CAZMJK010000107.1:0-6602 GCA_964566555.1 uncultured Bifidobacterium sp.
CCGTGACCGCGTTCGTGGCCACCGCCCGATCGACCAGCGATGTCGATCGGATGTCATCGGAAGGATCCCTGGACAAACGGGGCGTCTTCACCGGCGCCTTCGTGCTCAACCCGTTCACGTACGCCCCGGTGCCGCTGTACCTCGCCGACTACGTGCTGATGGGGTACGGAACGGGCGCAATCATGGCGGTGCCGGCCGAGGACCAACGGGACTGGGACTTCGCCGTCGCGCACGGACTGCCGATCGTTCGCACGATCGAGCCTCCCGAGGGATTCGATGGTGAGGCGTTCACAGGGGATGGACCCCATATCAACAGTGGCTTCCTCGATGGGATGGGCAAGGAGGAGGCCATCGCGGCGGCGATCGCGTTCCTCGAAGCCGAGGGCATCGGGACCGGGACCGTGAACTTCCGGCTTCGCGATTGGCTCGTGAGTCGTCAGCGGTTCTGGGGTTGTCCGATCCCGATCATCAATTGCGACTCCTGCGGAATGGTGCCGGTTCCCGAGTCCGAACTTCCCGTGCTGGCGCCCGATGACGTCGAGTTCCTGCCCACTGGTGAGTCCCCGTTGCGACTCCATCGCGGATTCTTCGAGACGACGTGCCCGCGGTGTGCGGGGCCTGCGCACCGCGAGACCGACACGATGGATACGTTCGTCGATTCCTCGTGGTACTTCCTCCGCTTCTGCGATCCATGGAACGACGAACAGGCGTTCTCGACCGACGCAGTCGAATCGTGGATGCCGGTCGATCAGTACATCGGCGGTGTGGAGCACGCCATCTTGCATCTGATGTACGCCCGCTTCTTCACGAAGGCCCTTTCCGATCTCGGTGTCGCGCCGGCGACGATGCGCGAACCCTTCACCCGTCTGTTCACTCAAGGGATGATCCGTCTCGGTGGCGACAAGATGTCGAAGTCGAAGGGAAATCTCGTTGCTCCTGAGGAGATTCTCGATAGCGAAGGCGCCGATGCGCTGCGCCTCGCCCACCTCTTCGTCGGTCCGCCACAGGACGACATCGATTGGGAGGGTGTGGGGATTGAAGGTTGTTCGCGCTTCCTGCATCGGGTCTGGCGACTGGCGCTGGGATCGGTAGGAAACGAACCCTCCGAACGCGACATGACCGCAGGCGACCTCGACATCGAACGTCGGACGAATCGCCTGATCGTGAAGGTGACCGAGGACTACGAACGTTGGTCCTACAACACCGCGGTTGCGGCGTTCATGGAGTTCACGAACGAGCTGTACCGCTATGTGAAGTCCGATGAAGGTCCTCGACGCGAGACCCTGATGTCGGCCATCGACACTCTTCTACTCCTCATGGCGCCGATGGCCCCTCACATCACCGCCGAGCTACGGGAGCTGCGTCACGGTGACGACATCCATCGCCGTCCCTGGCCCGTGGCCGACGAGTCGATGTTGCAGGTCGAGACGGTGACGATGGTCGTGCAGGTGAATGGCAAGGTCCGCGACCGTATCGAGGTCCCGTCGGGGATCGACGAGGCCGAAGCGGAAGCCATAGCGTTGGCGTCCGAGAACGTGCGCCTCCACCTCGGCGACACGCCGCCGCGCAAAGTGATCTGCAAGCCCCCGAACCTCGTGAACTTCGTCGCCGGGTAGGGCGGCTCTCTCAGTCCTGTTCGCGGAGGAACTGTTCGAGTTCGGCGACGAGATCGTCGCCGAGCGGGAGCGGATCGTCATTGATCGCCTCGGCGTCCGCTTGCGCTTCGAGCTGACGGACCATCTCGATGTGTTCGTCGCTGTTGGAGACGAGTTCGTCGAGTCGGTCGCGAGTCGAACGTGCGTCCTCCACCAGCGACCCGAGAGAGAAGTGAAGGCCGGCGATCGAACGAAGTCCTTCGATCAGGGCGAGTGCACCGGCGGGGTAGGGCATCCCTGCCGCATAGTGGGGAATCTGGGCCCAGATGCCGGCCGCCTCGAGACCGCCGTCAGCGCTGGCCAGTTCGATCGCCGCGTTGATGCCGGCCGGAACATCGATACGCCCGGTGACCGTGCCGATCCTCCGTGCTAGTTCCCCGTCGGTGGCGGTGCTCACCAGTTGGGTGGGTCGGGTGTGCGGTACGGCCGCGGGGTACGCGCCGAGGCCGAACACGGCGGAGGTGCCGAAATGGTGAGCGAGGTCGACCACGGCGCCGGCGAACGCGCGCCATCGATGATCGGGTTCGGCACCGACGAGGAACAACACCGAGGATCCTTCGAGATCGAACCCAGCTCGGAGTTCGATGCTGGGCCACGTGAGGCCCGTGTTGATCCCATCGAGCAGGTGCATCGTCGGGCGTCTGGAGCGATGGTCGATGAGCGCGTCGGCGTCGAAGCGGGCGACGGTGATCGTGTCGAGATGTTCCAAGATCGTGCCGAACGCGTTCGTGGCCGCCAGCCCAGCATCGATCCAACCATCGAGTCCGAGAAGGAGTTTCGGCGAATCGAGCTCGGGGCTCTCGATGAGCTCGAACAGATCAGACATCGGTTCCACCGAATCTGCCGTCGAGTGCGGCGAGCCCAGCGAGAGCGAGTCGTTGAACAGGACTCGAGCCAGAATCGGCGGTCGTCGTCTGGTCACCCATGGCGCCCGAACGGTAGCGAACGAGTACGCCTTGGAGGATGCAGGCGAGTTTCCAATACCCGAGCGCGACGTAGTAGCCGATCTCGCTGACATCGCGTCCGGTTCGCTGCGCGGAGTGATCGAGCAGCTCCGCTCGGGAGGGGAAGCCATCGAGGGTCGTCGCCGCTCCCTCGATCACGGTGAAGGTGTCCTGCGCTTCTGCCCAATAGACGAACATGAAGCCGAGATCCGCCATCGGATCGCCGAGAGTGCACAGCTCCCAGTCGAGGACAGCCTTGACCGTTCCATCGGGAGCAACAATGCAATTGTCGAGGCGGTAATCACCGTGGACGATGGTGGCCGACAATTGTTCGGGGATCGAGTCTGAGAGACGATCGTGCAGAACGGTCATCTCGGCGATCTCCGCATCCTTGGTCGACTCCCACTGGCGTTGCCACCTCGAGAGTTGCCGTTCGACGTAGGCATCCTTTCGACCGAGGTCGCCCAATCCGATCGCATCGACATCGACGCGGTGGATGTCGCCGAGCACCTCGATCAGGGAGCGGCCGGCTCGGGCCCGAGCGTCCTCGGAGAGCAAGAGGCCCGTCGCAGTGTCGCGAGCGATGATTCCATCGACGAACTCCATGACGTAGAACGGCGCGTCGTTCACCGTCTCGTCGTCGCAGAATCCGACGAGAGGGGCCACGGGTACGTCGGTGTCCCGAAGCGCGGAGATGATCTTCACCTCTCGTCCCATGTCGTGGGCCGTTGCGAGAACGTGGCCGAGGGGTGGTCGCCGGAGCACCCAGTGACGGCCGTCGGCATCACGAACGTCGTAGGTCAGGTTGGACAGCCCTCCCGCGATCAATTCGAAACGCAGTGGCGCAGTGAGATCTGGCAGCCGCGCACTGAGCCAGGCCGTCACCGATGCGTTGTTGATGCCGGGAATGTCGATGGGAGTGGACACGAGTGCTCCGGGGAAGGGGACACCCCACGCTATCGGCGGGTGCGTCGGCTGTGCCCCTCGGAATCTCGCCGTATCCTTGTCCTGTGATCATCGACGTAACCGACGCCACTCTCGAAACCGAAGTCCTTGAACGGTCGATGACGACTCCGGTCGTGGTCGATCTCTGGGCGCCATGGTGCGGGCCGTGCAAGACCCTCGGTCCCATGATCGAAGCCGCCGTCGAGGCCACCGGTGGGAAGGTGGTCCTGGCCAAGATCAACGTCGACGAGAACCCGGCGTCATCGCAGGCGTTCAAAGTGCAGAGCATCCCTGCCGTCTTCGCCATCCATCAGGGGAAGATCGTGAACTCTTTCGTGGGTGCCCTCCCGGAGGAGAAGATCGTCGAGTTCGTGGGCAGCCTCGTCGGCACAGGCGCACCGACCGAAGTCGATCTCCTTCGAGAGCAGGGCGACGAAACTTCGTTGCGGAAGGCTCTCGAGATCGAACCCGACAATGCTGACGTCATCATCGATCTCGCCGAACTCCTCGCCGGCGAGCAGCGAGGGGAGGAAGCACTCGCGCTGCTCGACAAGATTCCGGAGTCGGCCGAGACTCGACGCATCGCCGCGTACGTTCGCAGTGGAGCATCCATCACGTCGGACACGCAGATCGAGGAACGGCTGCAGACGTTGCTCGGTGAGGTGAAGGCCGACGACAACGCTCGCCAAGAGTTCATCGATCTCCTCGAGTTGCTGGGTCCTGACGACCCGCGAACGGCACTCTGGCGCAAACGCCTGACCACCACCTTGTTCTGATCGCACCAGCCGCACCGAGGCGTCGGTCGCCGGAGCACGGGTCGACGAGTCGTTCGGCACTGTTCGACGCGGTGGGTGGTTCCTAGTCTCGCTGGAGCGCTTCTCCCAGTTCCGTCGACCGGTGCGCATATCGGCGACACGGACGTCCCAAGCATGGGGGAGGTGTGGAGCCGTTGGAGCCGTTGCAGGAGCGCGAGGACGTTGACCATCCGCCGAGGGTGACCGATGTCGATGGCGAGCGGTCGGTTCGGTCGAGCATCTCCAAGC
Source organism: uncultured Bifidobacterium sp. (assembly GCA_964566555.1). Taxonomy (GTDB): domain Bacteria; phylum Actinomycetota; class Acidimicrobiia; order Acidimicrobiales; family Acidimicrobilacustridaceae; genus Acidimicrobilacustris. The sequence goes on from CAZMJK010000107.1 coordinate 4,588, forward strand.
GGGCCCTGGACTCACTTCGTTCATCGGTCCGCACTGGGGCGGAAGACGGTGAGGTCCGGTCGCTTCGTCGTTGGGGGTCAGTCAAGGAACTGATGTCGCCGCTGATGGTTCGGAGCATCGCCGTCGTTGCCACCTGCGTCCTCGTTCCGTTGATCGGTGCCGTCCTGTACGTGAGGTCATCAGCATCGTCGCCGGCCAGTGCGCGTCCGACCGTCGAGGTCGACTCACCGACCCTCGGATCGACCACGACGACGGAACCCTCCCTCGTCATTGCCGTCGGTGGTGCGGTTCGGGCGCCTGGCGTGTACCGACTTCGTCGTGGCACTCGCGTCGTCGACGCGCTCGAGGCGGCGGGTGGTCCGTCCGAGGACATCGACCTCGATGCGATGAATCTTGCTGCACCCCTCGGCGACGGCGAGCGCATCTGGGTTCCGCGTCGAGGTCAACCAGCGCCCAGCGTCGCCGACGGGTCGTCGGCGATTTCGACCCCGTCCGCGAACCGCGCCGGACCGCTCGATCTCAATACTGCGACACTCGAGCAGCTCGATGCCCTCTCCGGCGTCGGACCATCGACGGCCAAGGCCATCATCGAGCGGCGACGTGAACTCGGACGTTTCCGGTCCGTCGATGATCTCCTCTCGGTGAAGGGGATCGGCGCGGCGAAGCTGGAGGCGTTTCGCAACGACGTCGTCGTTCGCTGACGGTCATGACGACTGGTGAAGTGGAGGTCCTCCGCAGACGGTGGAGAGGGCGATTGCATGCCGCGTACCCCGTCCTCTTCGCGATCGCCTGCTGGACGGGGGCGTTGATGTCCCTCTCGGCGCCGATGGCCCTCGGAGTTGTCGCCCTCGTTCTCGCCCTCATCGCTCGGAGTCGTCTGCTGCTCCTGGCCGCTGGAGTCGTTGCGGTCGCGATCTTCGCCTCGAACGCGAATGCCGGTCTTCGACCTCTTGCGTCAGGCCCCTTCGCCGGTCACGTCACGATCATCAGTGATCCCCAGTCATTCCCGGGGCGGATCACGGTCGATGTCGCAAGTGATGAGGGGCGGTTCGAGCTGCAGGCCAGTGGTGGACTCGCATCCCGCATTCGAGAACTCCCTGTCGGGGCGGTCCTGGCGGTGGACGGGACGTTGCGGCCGCTCGCCCGGCCCGAACGCGTGCGAAGCCGGCATGTTCGAATGGCGCTGACCGTCGAACACGTGACGTCGGTGCAAAGTCCGGCTCTCTGGCGAGTGCCGGTCGACGAACTGAGAGGAATCGTCGCACGCGGAGGCGACGCACTCCCTCCAGAGCAGCAGCCCCTCTATCGAGGTTTCGTGATCGGCGACGACCGCGGTGCCGATCCGGAGGTCTCCCGTGCCTTCGAGGACGCCGGTTTGGCCCATCTTCTCGTCGTGTCGGGACAGAACGTGGTCTTCGTCCTCGCCGTGAGTGCTCCACTTGCTCGACGATTCGGACGACGTGGCGAGCTCGTCGTACTCGTCGGGATCATCGTGTTGTTCGCGGCGGTGACCCGATTCGAACCGTCGATACTGCGGGCTTCGGTGATGGCGATCATCGCTGTCCTCTCTCGTTCCTCCGGACATCCCATACGGCCACTCCATCGACTCTCGCTCGCAGTGGCGATCCTCGTGCTGATCGATCCGCTCCTCGTCTGGTCGTTCGGTTTTCGCCTCTCGGTCGCAGCGACAGCCGGGATCTCCCTCTTGGCGCCACGGGTCGAGTCCGCTCTTCGAGGGCCGCGCTGGTTCCGCGCCGTCCTGTCGGTGACGATTGCGGCCCAGATCGGTGTGGCCCCATTCGTGATACCTACCTTCGGCCCGATGCCGTTGGCTTCGCTTCCCGCCAACGTCCTCGCCGAGCCCGCCGCTGGTTTCGTCATGATGTGGGGGAGTTCGGTCGGTCTCATCGCCGGTCTCTTCGGTGGCTGGCCCGCGACCGTGTTGCAGTTTCCCGCTCGAATCGGTCTGTGGTGGATCACCGAGGCTGCCCGGCACTGCAGTGACCTCTCACTCC
>CAZMJK010000108.1:0-6473 GCA_964566555.1 uncultured Bifidobacterium sp.
GCGATGGCGGGTCCGCCGGGGTATCCGAGGCCGAGATAGCGCGCCACTTTGTCGAACGCTTCGCCAGCGGCATCGTCGATCGTGGAACCGAGCACGCGATAGCGACCGTGGCCCTCCATCAGGACAAGGAGCGTGTGTCCCCCCGACACCAGCAGGACGACGACGGGGAGTTCGATCTCCGGGTCCTCAAGCAGCGCGGCATAGAGATGTGCCTCGAGATGATTCACTGCGACGAACGGAACGTCCCACACCAACGCAAGGGTCTTGGCTGCGCTCACACCGACGAGCAGTGCTCCGATCAGGCCGGGACCAACGGTGACGGCGACTGCGTCGACATGATCATCTTGGATGCCCGCTTCGATGAGCGATCTCGCGACCACCGGTGTGAGCAGTTCGACGTGGGCCCGACTGGCGATCTCCGGCACGACGCCGCCATAGCGTGCATGCAGATCGATCTGACTCGACACCACCGAGGAGAGGACGTGATGGCCGTCGACGACCACCGCGGCGGCCGTCTCGTCACAGCTCGTTTCGATTCCGAGTACTCGAGTTCCGGTCATTGGTTCAGTTCCCGTTCGATCGTTTCCAGTCGTTGGGCGTAGTCGGGCTCGTCGATCTCGCGCAGCCAGAGCACCAACGCGTCTTCGGTGGGGTCCTTGTAGTAGTCCTTGCGAACGCCCGACGGTGCGAATCCGAAGCGTCGGTAGAGGGCCAACGCCGCGTCATTCGACGCGCGCACCTCGAGAGTGATGGAGTCCGATCCACGAGCGATCGCCCGCCGCACCAGTTCGACCATGAGCCGTGTACCGATCCGACCACCTTGCATCTTGGGGTCCACCGCCACGGTCGTGATGTGTCCTTCGCCGAACACGTAGAGCATTCCTGCGAAACCGACGACTCGGTCGTCCTCTGCAGACAGCGCAACGATGTAGTCGCGTTCGTCACGACGGACCTCGGCAAGGAACAACCCGAGCGACCACGGCGTGGAGCTCGTCTGCTCCTCGATGCGTAGGACATTGCGCAGGTGACGGCGTCGCATGGTGGTGATGGCGATCGGGCCGGTGAGCGTGGACATGGTCATGAGCCCGGTCTCGTCGTCCAGTTGATCTCGGCATCGGGTTTGCGGAGGTACAGAGGTTGTAGATCCCACGGTTTGACCCACTGCTCACGCAGGGCCTGGGCGTGCGCCAGCATGACGAGCGAGGACGCGTTGGGGTAGGCGAAGCCCTCTTCGGCGATCTCACACTTCTTGAGCCCGTCGAAGACTTCGCTGTAGCGAATCGCCCCATCACCGACGAGCAGACATTCCTCGCCCGAGGCCATCAGTTCGGACGCGAGATCATCGGGAGATCCCACTTGGTGATCGGTGATGCGCTGGATGCCCCCGGGGACTTGTCGGTAGAAGGCATAGAAGAGTTCACCTCGTCGGGCATCGATCGTGGCGACGATGAGACGCGAAGTGAAACGAACGGGGAAGGCGAGCAGATCGAGGCTCGGCACGCCGATCATCGGAACATCGAGCGCGTACGCCATGGCTTTGGCCGCCGCGACACCCACGCGGAGGCCAGTGAACAAACCGGGACCGAGGTCGACGGCGACCACGCTGATCTCGGAAAGTTCGATTCGCGCCTGCTTGCACGCGAATTCGATGGCGGGCGTGAGCACTTCGGCGTGTTGACGTCCACGACTCGATTGCGTCGCAGCCAGAACACCTTCATGCCCCCCGACGGCGACCGAGACCTGAACCGTGGCGGTATCGATACCAATGATCAGCATCAGTCGTCTCCATCGGGTTCATGGATCCACGGCGCAACCGCCGTCGCAACCGCTCGGATGCGAGCGCTCCATCGCGGGCCAACGGGAACGAGTTCGAGAACGCGCACGTCGTCCGATGCTCCGGTCGGATCGAGGGCGATTGCGACCTCATCGAAGTTGAAGCGGATCTCCAGATAATCGGCGGGAAGTGCCGGTGCCACCGAATCGCCCCACTCGATGATGGTCACGCCACCATCATCGAGCATCTCAGGGACCCCGAGGTCGAGCACTTCACCCAACGCTTCGAGGCGGTAGACATCGAGGTGATTGAGTTCGAGACGACCCTCATAGGTGTTGACCAACGTGAAGGTCGGTGACGTGATGAGGTCGTCGATCCCGAGCGCTGCGCCGAAACCCTGCGTGAAGGCGGTCTTCCCCGCGCCGAGGTCCCCTGCGAGCAGCATGAGGTCGCCCGGTCGTGCCAACTCGGCAAGAGCTGCGGCGAGTTCCTTCGTCTCTTCCGATGATGTCGTTCGAGCGAAGAGCATCAGTTCGCGACCCGGGGGTAGAAACGCGGAACTCGCGGTCCGATGCCGCACACCACTTCATAGGCGATCGTGTCGAGATGCTGCGCCACCTCTTCGGCCGTGATGGTCTCCTTGCCCTGCGATCCGATGAGTACGACCTCGTCGCCGACGTCGACATGATCGTCACCGCAATCCACCATCAGTTGATCCATCGTGACGACACCGACGATCGGTCGTCGCTTTCCGCCGATCAGCACCTCACCACCATCGAGCCCGAGTCGTCGCGGCACGCCATCGGCATACCCGATGGGCACCGTCGCCACCGTCGTGTCGTGAGTGAACCGATGGCGCAATCCGTAGGACACGCCGTCTCCTGCCTTCACTCGCTTGACCATCGAGGTCTCCGCTCGAAGCGAAAGCGCGGGACGGAGGTCGGGCGTTCCCGGAAGTCCAGGAGTCGGTGCGATCCCGTACACGGCGATCCCCACCCGGACGAGGTCGTAGCGGCCGCGCGGATGCGCGATCGCCGTTGCCGAATTCGCCGAATGGCGAATCGACGGGAAAATCCCCGCTTCCCCCAACTGCGCCAGCACCGCGTCGTAACGATCGAGCTGAACGTCGGTGAAGGGGTGCTCCGGTTCATCGGCGACGGCGCAGTGCGTGAACACCCCCTCGAGCCGAAGTTCGGGGCGCTTCACGATGTCGCGGGCCAACGCCAGAGCATCGGCCGGAGCGACACCGATGCGATTCATCCCCGTATCGACTTTCATGTGGACCGCAACGACTTTGCCCTGTTCCCGCGCCGCATTCGCCAGTAGTTCGACCGCAACGGGAGAGATAATGCAGACCCGCAGGTCGTAGCGCACGACGGCGGCGAGATCGGCGAGTCGAGGTTGGGAGAGGAGAAGGATCGGCGCAGTGATTCCGGCCTTGCGCAGAACCGCCGCCTCTTCGATCAACGCCACCGCCAGCCAGTCGGCACCGGCATCGAGCGCTGCTTCGCTGACGGCGATCGCGCCGTGACCGTAGCCATCAGCCTTCACCACCGCGCAGACCAACGATGGCGCCACCATCGAACGCAGCACTCCCACATTGTGGGCGATCGCTCCGAGATCCACCTCGGCGCGTGCGGCACGCATCGACTTACTTGCCCGCGTCCCATTCGGCCACGATGGCGCGAACGATGTCGCCCCTGGCCACGATTCCAATGAGTGAGCCGTCGGCATCGACCACCGGAAGGCGATCGGCGCCCTGCTCGTGCATGAGCGTCGCCGCGTACTCGATCGTGTCGTCCGGGCTCAGCGTGGGAGCTGCCTCGCTCATCACTTCGCCCACAGTGGATCCGAGTGCCTTCTCGACATCGTGGTCGAACTGCTTCTTCGACGACGGCAGTTCGATGTACGCGCCCAGCAGAGCGATCACGGTCGGGAGGTGAACTCGCGCCTCTTCAACGATGAGATCCGCCGTGGTGAGGAGTCCGACGATGGAGCCGTCGGCATCGACCACCGGCGCGCCGTCGACATCGCGGAGCAATAGCGCCCGCATCGCATCCATGACGTTGTCCTGCGGGGCGAAGGTGAGGACATCGGTCGCCATCACGGTGCGGACGGGCAGTTCTCGCAGCATCGTTCCTCCATGATCCGCGATTCACGGCCGCAGAAAGGTCAAGTCGTCTAGTACGGCTGGCAGATGAGCGATGACATCGCTCGCAACCAGACCACGAGGCCAGCCTAGGGCTCCCGCCCGTCCGTGAAGGAATGCCCCCGCTCCTGCCGCACGAAACGGATCGAGACCACCGGCCATGAGCGCACCAATCATCCCGGCAAGGACATCACCAGTGCCGGCTGTCGCCAACCGCTGATCGCCGGCGAGAGAGACGAGCACCTCCCCTTCGGGTGCGGCCACGACGGTGGTGCGACCCTTGAGGAGCACCACTGCGCCGGTCGCGGCTGCGAGTTCCCGAGCCTCGGCGATGCGATCGGGCCCGGGGCGATGACCGGAAAGTCGCGCGAATTCACCGTCATGCGGGGTGAGCACGGTGGAGTCGGAGACGAAACGAGCACAGTCGGTTCCGAGCGCAGTGAGTCCGTCGGCGTCGACGACTGTCGCCACGCCGCGACCGGTCGCAGCCGCGACCACCTGCCGGATCTGCTCCGCCGTCTGCGCGTCGACACCGAGACCATTGCCGATGACAAGCGCGGAGAACCGAGGGAGGTCGGAGATGACATCGGCCGCCCACATGGACTCGGGCAGTGCTGTCGCCACTGTTTCGATCGGAAGACCCGAAGCCACTCCTCCTGGAGTCGATACCCGGGTGTACCCCGCTCCGGTCCGCATCGCCGCGCCAGCGCAGAGCGCCGCCGCGCCGCCCATTCCCGGGCTCCCGGCAACCACCGACACGGCGCTCTGCCATTTGTGCGCGTCGTGATCCGATGCTGGGATCCACGATGCGACGGCCGCCGCGCCGATGAGATGCGCGCGAGCACTTCCCGTCGCCAGCCCGATATCGGCGACGCGCACGGACCCGCTGAGTTCCCGGCCCTCGTGGAAGAGGTTGCCGGGCTTGAGTGCGGCGAACGACACGGTGACATCCGCGGGGAGCACGTCGTTGTCGGTGCGACCAGTGAGCCCGTCGACTCCCGACGGGATATCGACGGCGAGCACCATGCACCCGGGCGGCGCGACGGGAGCGTTCCATGATCCGCGGAACCCGGTGCCGAAGGCCGCATCGATGAGTAGATCGCAATCGGGAAGGACCTCGGGCGCGTCGCCAGCATCGATCACCGTGACTCGCACGCCATGGGCTCGAAGACGGTTCGCCGCGATGCGGCCGTCGTTTCCGTTGTTTCCCTTGCCAGCCAGCACCACGACTCGACGACCGTAGGTCCCGCCGAGGAGTTCAAGGGCGACGCGGGCGACCGCACGACCGGCGCGATCGATGAGAACCCCAACGGGTTCGATCGCCGCGGCGTCGATCGCATTCATCTCCGCCGGAGTCACGATCGGCACCAATCCACCGCCATCGATGGCGTCGGGATTCGGCAACGCCGAAGCGGTCAGGGGGCCCGGTCCGAGATCGGCCGACGCTTCTCCGACCATCGGCGATCCGATCGCCACGACCACCGCCTGCGCGACGATGCCGGAATGACTGAGCGTCAGTTCCCATCTCGTGACACCGCGCTGGCGCGCAAGCGCAAGGGCGCGGCCCCGCAGTCGCAGTGATGGCCGGCCATCGTCGTCCCGGCACACTTCGATGTCGTGCCAATCGGTTGCGCCGATTCCCACACCCAATGCCTTGAGCGTTGCTTCCTTCGCGGCGAAACGCACGGCATAGCGTTCCACCGGATCGGAGCGCCGCTGCGCGTACTCACGCTCGGAGTCGGTGAACAACTTCTCCCTGATTCCCGGTCGACGTTCGAGAACTCGGCGGAATCGTTCCAGATCGACGAGGTCATTGCCGATACCGATGATCATGTGCGCCAGTGTTCCGCCAAGAGGTTCACCGGCTCGGTCATGAGTTCGATCACCGGTACGTCGGTCAGGAGATCGTCGCGGAACACCGGTTCGGTCTCGGTCACCGCATGCTTGATGGCCGCATAGCGGTTGCGATACCCCTGCAGTACGGAACGCAGGGCTGGTAGAGCGAGATCGGAACGCAGACGCACATGCAGCAGCGACAGGCCGGTGGGTTCACCGTCCTTGATCTCAGGAACGATCACCACCGTGCGGCCATCATTGCGCCCCTTGGCCACCAACACCGTGTGTTCAACCGCGACCAAGCGCTTTGTGCCCCGCAATTGTGGATCATCGATGGTGCGACTGTGAAGGTCGCGGGCGAGACCACCTCGATCCACGATGACCACCCGCGCGTCGTCGCGCCCCGCAGGATCGACTCGACCTTCGATGGCATAGCGGGTGTAGCCGAGGACTTCGTCGACCATTGGCTCTAGAGCGGCGAGCGTGCGGAGCGTCGAATACGTGAGTCGATCACGCGCCACACCGGTGCTGAGCACCGATTTCACGAGGGGCACCTGCATCAACGTCTCGTCACTCCGAGAGATCCCGACCGTGACGGTCTTGGCCTGATGCTTGATGGCATCGACCGGTCGAGTGAGTTCATCGATCGCTGCGGTGAGTGCGGAGACGAGATCCTCGAGCACCACCGCCGGTGTTCCGACCTTGCCGTATTCG
>CAZMJK010000109.1:0-2113 GCA_964566555.1 uncultured Bifidobacterium sp.
CCTCGCGTGTTCCGCACTCGCCAGCGTTAGATCGCAGACGACATGCAGACTGTGACCGCCGCCCGCGGCCCAGCCGGGCACGACGCAGATGACGACCTTCGGCATGAACCGAATGAGTCGTTGGACTTCGAGGATATGGAGCCGGCCACTTCGTGCTGGGTCGATGGTGTCGGCGGTCTCACCCTCGGCGTACTTGTAGCCGTCCTTGCCGCGGATGCGCTGGTCGCCTCCTGAGCAGAACGCCCACCCGCCGTCACGGGGGGACGGCCCGTTGCCGGTGAGCAGGACGCAACCGACGTCGCTCGACATCCGGGCGTGATCGAGTGCTCGGTACAACTCGTCGACGGTCTGGGGTCGGAAGGCGTTCCGGACCTCGGGGCGGTTGAACGCCACTCGCACCGTCCCCTGGTCGACGGCTCGGTGGTAGGTGATATCGGACAGGCCCTCGAAACCGGGGACGGTGCGCCACTTGGTGGGGTCGAACAATTCCGAAACCATGAAATCCTCCGGTCGGGAGATGAGAGATGCGCCTACCATCGTCGCGGACGGGGGCACCCGTCCATGCCGGGAGGTGGGTTCGTGTTCGGAAAGCGGAAAAAGGCAGTCGATGGGGCCTCCCGTCTGAAGGGTCTGGCCTTCTTCGAGGGCTTCAGCGACTCGGAGCTCGATCGTGTGGCCGAACTGGCCGACGATGTCGAGGTCGATGCCGGTGAACTGCTCATCGATCAGGGTCGGGTGGGGCAGGAGTGTTACGTGATCCAAACCGGTGAAGCCGGCGTGTTCGTGGGCGACGAACATCTGGTCACGCTCGGCCCGGGTTCGATGGTGGGGGAGATGGCCCTCATCGATCGCCGCCCCCGTTCGGCAACGGTCATGGCCAACACCCCCATGACGCTTCTCGCGTTCGACACCAAGGCCTTCAAGCAACTTCTCCGCGAGATGCCCAAAGCGGAGGAGCGGGTACACGCGCTCCTCGCATCGCGGTTGAAGGAGAATCTCGGCGAAGGCTGACGACGACCGTCGAGGCGTGCGTCGTCAGAGTGCGATCGTGCCGTCGGCCGAACGAGTGGCATCCACGCCGACCAGTTCGGTCGTCATCGCTGCGTCCATGAAGTCGGCATCGGTGGTGGCGCCCCAGGCTCGATCTCCGTTCGGAGTGCGCACGGCGACGAGCGCATGGGACGGTGCATCATCGAACACCACCGTCGCGCTCTCGATGGTGACGGCGCCGGTCCATGCGTCGTCGCAGTCGACGCGCGGGAGCGCGTCGACCTCGGCCTGGGGATTGGCGTAGCGGTACTCACCGGCTGACGGCGGTTCGGTCGATGCGAGGAGCACGGCGTGTTCGGTGGTGTAACCGCCGTTCGCAGTGCACAGTCCGAGGGAACCGGCGTCCTCGCGCAGGGTGGCGACCATCGTGGCGAGTCCGTGGGTCGGATAGTTGTTCAGCGGACCACCGGCGAAGGTCATGCCTCCCGTGACCGTGAGAGGGCGAGTTGCCCCCACCCCGCCCCAGCCGGAACCGCGGGTCGCCGTCGGGGGAATGAGTCCGAGTTCGATCGCGCCGATCTGCACTGCGGCGGGGAAGCATGAATAGAGGTCGATGTGCGCAACATCGTCGGGAGTCGCGCCTGCGAGTGCGAACGCCTCGCGGCCCGCCGTTCGGAGTGCCGGCGATGAACAGAGGTCGATCCGATTCGAGACGTTCCAGTGATCGACTGCTTCGGAACCGGCGTGGAGGAACACCCACCGGTCCGATGGGACTCCCGCTCGTTCCGCCGCTGCCACCGAGGTGACGATGACGGCAGCGCCCTGGTCGACCTGATTGTTGGAGCACAGTCGTTTCGTATAGGGCCACGCGATCATTCGGTTGTCGGGAGTCGCGGTGGTGATCTCGGGTCCGGACAGCGGTGTGCGGATCCACGCATTCGGATTGTGTGCGGCCACCTCGGCGAACGCCGACCAGAGCAGGCCGATCCTTTCGATGTGGTCGTCGATGGTCAGTCCGAGCCGGGCCCGCAGTGCAACTTCGAAGAGTGGGTAGACGTGAACGGGTAGCCGCACGCCTCGTGAGTGCTCGATCTCATCGATCAGCGCTCGGAGGTCGCCGATG
>CAZMJK010000109.1:2123-4236 GCA_964566555.1 uncultured Bifidobacterium sp.
ATCGGACTGTCGTGGCCAGTCGGGTTCCACGCCGAGGCGGCGAAGTCGAGAGCGTGTGCGAGTGGCCTCGGCGCCGGTGATCACGATGACGTCGGAGGTGCCGCGCTGAATGGCCGCTGCGGCACGGGCGACCATGACGCCGGCGAGATTCCCACCGACCACGGAGGTGGCGAGTCGCCGAGGGGAGGCGCCGATGCGTTGGGACACCGCCAACGCAGGATTGCGATACTTCCAGGACAGTTCGCTCACGGTGAGCACTTCGTCGGCGCCGGTGAGGAGTCCGTGACCGCCGCTGTCGGACTCTGCTCGTCGTAGCGCTTCGGCCATGAGATCGGCCGGCTCGAGCGGATCGACCGACGCGTCGCGAATCATGATCTGCCCTGCGCCCACGATGATCGGGAGGCGAGGGTCACATGCTGATGCCATAACGGGCAACGTACTTGCCGGGCGGGTCGGTGGCATAGGGGTCGGCACTACGATCGGACCGACACCGCACGAGGAGATTCGCCATGCCCTGGCCCGCTGACAACGACGACGAACTGTTCGGACTGATCGATTCCGAAGTCGAGCGCCAGAACACCACGTTGCAGCTCATCGCCTCCGAGAACTTCACCTCGCCGGCGGTGATGCGGGCGACCGGATCGGTGCTCACCAACAAGTATTCCGAGGGCTATCCCGGAAAGCGGTACTACGGCGGGAACGAGATCGTCGACGAGATCGAGGACATCGCCCGCGATCGGGTCAAGGAATTGTTCGGCGCCGAACACGCCAACGTTCAACCCCACTCCGGTGCGAATGCGAATCTCGGTGTCTACCTCGCGCTCCTCGAACAGGGCGACACCGTCATGGGTCTGAGTCTCGATCACGGCGGACATCTCACCCATGGTTCGCCGGTCAACATCTCCGGTCGCTTCTACAACTTCGTCGCCTACGGGGTTTCCGCCTCCGATGAGCGCATCGATATGGATCAGATGCGCGAGACCGCGCTGCGGGAGCGTCCGAAGATGATCATCGCCGGTGCCACGGCCTACCCGCGTCGGATCGACCCGGCACCGATTCGCGAGATCGCCGACGAGATCGGCGCACTGTTGATGTTCGATGCCGCGCATATCGCAGGCCTCATCGCAGGTGGGGTGCATCCCAATCCCGTGGCGTACGCCGATGTCGTCACGTTCACGACGCACAAGACGCTGCGCGGTCCTCGCGGTGGATGCATCCTGAGTCGCGCCGAACATGCGGCCGCCATCGACAAGGCGATGTTCCCGGGGCTGCAGGGCGGTCCTCTCGAGAACGTGATCGCGGCGAAGGCGGTGGCCTTCCGTGAAGCGGCCGATCCGTCGTTCGCGTCCTATGCGCAGCAGATCGTGAAGAACTCCGCGGCACTCGCCGAGGCGTTGGCCAAGGAGGGTTTCCGATTGGTCTCGGGCGGGACCGACAACCATCTCTGTCTCGTCGATCTGCGCGGATTCGACGCAGATCTCACCGGCAAGGAAGCGCAAGCAGTCCTCGATCTGGCCGGCATCACCTTGAACAAGAACACCATTCCCGATGATCCTCGGTCGCCGTTCGTCACCAGTGGTGTGCGAATCGGCACTCCGGCGGTCACGACACAGGGAATGGCCGAACCGGAGATGGTTCAGATCGCGTCACTCATCGCTCGTGCTCTGCGTGGTCGGGGCGATGATGCCGCCATGGCATCCGTTCGTTCCGACGTGGCTGCGCTCTGCGCCAACTTCACTCCGTACGGCTGAGTCGGGGAGTCATCGCAACCGTGCCGACCGTCGGCGCCTACGCCATCGTCCTCGCGGTCGTCGCGGTCACGACGTTCGCCGCGCTCTTCGGCGTTCGCCGGTTGGCGTTCCGCATCGGTGCGGTGGTGCGCCCCGATGCGCGTCACGTGCACGAGCGACCGACCCCGACGCTGGGCGGAATCGCCATGCTGCTCGGCGTGCTGGTCGGAATGTTCACCGCGTGGTGCATCGGTTCCTTCGACGTCGTGTTCACGGGCAGCACCGAACCCCTCGGGCTCGTGCTGGCCTCGATCGTGATCGTGATCGTCGGCGTCATCGACGATCTCCGGGAAGTGTCGGCGCCGGCCAAGATCGCCGGGATC
>CAZMJK010000109.1:4246-6417 GCA_964566555.1 uncultured Bifidobacterium sp.
TCCTGAACGTGGGCGACACCGGTGTCTCCTCCCGCGTCTTCCTCGACCGCTTCGAGCTGCTCTATCCCCAGGTGACCGCCGCGCGCTCCGGGGCCTTCGACGGTGTCTTCTCCGCCGCCGGGACGGCCGAGATCGCCGGGATCGTTCTCGCGTCGAGCGTGCTCGTGATCTCGGGGATCTCGATCCTCGTCTTCCGCGTCCCGTTCGCCGGTGTCTTCGTCCTCTCGACGGACTGGTCGTACCTGTTGTCCGTGGTCTGGGTCGTCGGCATGGCCAATGCCATCAACCTCATCGATGGGCTCGACGGATTGGCCGGGGGGATCGTGGCGATCGCCGCGGGCACCTTCTTCCTCTATGCCCACGAGTTGGGGGGTGAGGGGCTGCTGGCCGCCGGCAACGTCGGTCCCCTCGTGGCCATCCTCGCCCTCGGTGTCTGCCTCGGCTTCCTGCCCCACAACGTCCATCCGGCGCGCATCTTCATGGGAGATGCCGGGGCACTGTTGCTCGGATTGCTCATGGCTGCGTCCACGATGGTGGTGGGAGGACGTACCGATCGATCGTTCTCGGGCAGTTCGTGGTTCTTCTTCGCCCCGCTGCTGATTCCCCTCGTGATCCTCGGTGTTCCGGTGATCGACACCCTGTTCGCCATCATTCGTCGAGCCCGGTCCCGCAGTGGGATCTCGAACGCCGACAAGGGTCACCTGCACCATCGCCTCATGGCGCTCGGACACGGCCATCGGCGAAGTGTGTTCATCCTCTGGACGTGGACCGCCCTGCTCAGCGGGTTCGTCCTCTGGCCGATCTACAGCGGCAAGGGGGACGGGATCGTGCCCTTCGGCATCGCCGCCATCCTCTTGTCGTTGTTCACGATCCTTCATCCCGGGGTCCGGGTCGAGCGACGGCGCTTGGCCCGTGACGAGGCCCGAGCCTCACGCCGGAGAGCGGGCCTCGACGTGTCCGAGCCGACGGGTCCGATCGAGTTCGGGGCGTCGCCCTCGGTCGAGGAGAATCTTGACGGAAAAGTTGCGGGAAACTGACGGCGCGCCTACCTTGTGCGCAGTTTCACAAGGTCGGCGACACGCGGGTGTCGGTGTGGTCGATCGGTCCTCCATTCCTCGGATCCACCAAGGTGCGCAGTGACGACTTCGCAACGGCGCGAACTCACACAGCAGATGGGTCGAACCACGGGCGGGTACGAGCTCGTGTTCTCGCCGTTGTTGATGGCGCTCATCGGATACGGAATCGACCGAGTCTTTGGAACGTTGCCGATTCTCACCATCGTTCTCGGGGTGCTCGGACTCGTCGGTGCCGTCACGAAGATGTACTTCAGCTATCGCTCCGAGATGGAGCATCACGAAGCGAACGGTCCATGGGCCAAACGATGCCCTCACCGGCCTGTGTCGAGGGTGATGCGCCCGAGTCGCTCATCGCTCGGGACATGGCCAAGAAGGCCGCGATCTTCGGTCCGATCCTCGTGCTCGTGTTCGGGTTGATCTGGGGTGTCAACGGTGCGCTCTCGACCGCCTATGGTCTTGCGATCGTGGTGGCGAACTTCGTGCTCGCCGCTGCGCTGCTGGCCTGGGCCGGACGAATCTCTCCGGGGTTCGTGATGGGTACAGCGCTCTTCGGCTACCTCATTCGTTTGTCCTTGATTTTCCTGGCGATCTGGCTTGTCCGGAATGCCTCGTGGGTCGAGTTGGTGCCCCTCGGTGTCACCATCGTCGTCACCCATCTCGGTCTGTTGTTCTGGGAGATGAAGCGTGTCTCCCTCTCCATCGCCTACCCAGGGCTCAAGCCCACCCCTGCTTCCAAGGAGTCGACCTCCAAGTGATTTTCGGACTCGAGTTCCCACCCATCGAGAACCTCGTCGAATGGCCGAACCTGTTCGGCCCGGAGGACTCGTGGTACGGGTTCAACAAGATCGCCCTGATCAATCTGATCGCGCTCGTGGGCACGACGGTCCTGTTCCTCCTCGCCGGTCGCAAGAAGACGCTCGAGCCGGCCACGAACGCACCGAAGGGCTCACGCAACCTGGTCGAGAGCGCGGTCGGGTTCATCCGCGACGGGATCATCATCGAGACCATCGGTCCATCGGGACTTCGTTATCTCCCGTTCCTGGCCTCGCTGTTCTTCTTCATCCTGATCACCAACATCTTCGAGGTCATCCCGTT
>CAZMJK010000110.1:0-701 GCA_964566555.1 uncultured Bifidobacterium sp.
GTGCAGCACCTGCTCTTCGAGATGAAGAAGGTCATCGTCGGCCAGGACCGTGCGATCGAGCGGCTGTTCGTCGGTCTCCTCGCCCGCGGCCATGTGCTCCTCGAAGGTGTGCCCGGTCTCGCCAAGACCCTTGCGGTGGAGACGCTCGCCACCGTCATCGGAGGCGATTACAACCGCCTGCAATTCACGCCCGATCTCCTTCCCGCCGATCTGATCGGCACGCGGATCTTCCGGGCATCGAATGAGACGTTCGATATCGAATGGGGTCCGGTCTTCGCCAACATCGTGCTCGCCGACGAGATCAACCGTGCGCCGGCCAAGGTTCAATCCGCACTCCTCGAGGTCATGGCCGAGCATCAGGTCTCGATCGCCGGGATCACCAAGAAGGTTCCCGAACCGTTTCTCGTTCTGGCGACGCAGAACCCCATCGAGAGCGAAGGCGTCTATCCACTCCCCGAAGCCCAACGAGATCGATTCCTGATGAAAGTGGTCGTCGGCTATCCGAGGGCGGCGGAGGAAGCACAGATCGTCGCTCGAATGGGAGTCGGGGCCCCGAAGGCACAGCAGATCCTCAGCCTCGAGCAGCTCGCCCAACTGCAGCACTCCTGCGACGCCGTACACGTCGCTCCCGCAGTCGCCGATTACGCCGTGCGCCTCGTCCTCGCCACTCGCGAGCCCGCCGCCTACGGACTTCCCGAATT
>CAZMJK010000110.1:722-6330 GCA_964566555.1 uncultured Bifidobacterium sp.
CGAGCATCGCTCGGACTCGTCGCCGGTGGTCGCGCACTTGCGCTCATGCGCGGACGTTCGTACGTCCTCCCGCAAGACATCTTCGACATCGCTCCCGATGTCCTGCGTCATCGAGTCGTTCCATCGTACGAAGCACTCGCACAGGGCCTCTCCGTCGAGCAGATCCTGGCGCGTCTTCTTTCGACCATCCACGCGCCGGTGATCGCCCCGTCGCAGAACCCGACCGCAGTCTCCGGACTGTGAGCGCCAAGAAGACTGCAGCGCCGTCCATCGAGGGCACCTCCGCTGCAGAAGTACTTCGCCGACTCGAACTGAGCGTCACCCGCCGTCTCGATGGCTTGCTCCAAGGCGACCACCGGGGTCTGACCCCGGGCCACGGATCCGAACCCGGAGAGATTCGCGGCTACCAACCGGGTGATGACGTACGTCGCATCGATTGGAACGTCACGGCTCGATTGGGAGACCCCCATGTTCGTGACAGTGTCGCCGACCGAGAGCTCGAAACCTGGATCCTCGTGGACGCATCGGCCTCGCTGGCCTTCGGCACCGCCACGTGCGAGAAGCGGGATCTCGCGCTCGCCGGCGTCGCCGCCACGGGCTTCCTCACCGCTCGAACCGGCAATCGAATCGGCGCGATGACGATCGGGCCCGACGGCGCGTCCTCGCCCATCCCTGCCCGCACCGGACGCGTCCACATGCAGGCACTTCTGCGTCGTGTTCTCTCCGCCCTCGATGCTCCCGAACCGGGGAGAACCGACCTCACCTCCGGGATGCGTCGTCTCGCCGGTACCGCCAAACGACGCGGACTCATCGTCGTGATCTCGGACTTCCTCGACCCCGGACCGTGGGATGCCGGCCTGCGATCGCTCTCGCTTCGTCACGATGTGCTGTGCATCGAGGTCGTCGACCCCGTGGAACTCGAACTCCCCGACGTTGGGATGCTCTTGTTGCATGACACCGTCACCGGCCGTGAGATCGAGGTACCGACCGGGAACGCCAAGTTTCGGGAGCGCTACGCGAAAGCGGCCGCTGCGCAACGTTCGGCGATCACCGCACGAATTCGCCGCACCGGCGCAGACCATCTCGTTCTCCGAACCGATCGGGACTGGCTCCTCGATCTCGCCCGATTCGTTTCCCGCCGCCGCGATCGCATCGATTCGCTTTCACGCTCTGCGGCTCACGGCTCCGGCAATGTCGGAGCACTTCCCGGCGCAACACTCACCACTGGAGCTCCCCGATGAATGGATTCACCTTCCTCAGTCCGTGGCGATTGCTCCTTCTTGTCGTCGTCGTTGCGCTTGGAATCGTGTACGCACTCTTCCAAAAGCGACGTTCGAAGTACGCCGTCCGATTCACCAATCTCGAACTGCTCGAATCGGTGGCTCCCAACCGACCCGGATGGCGACGTCATATCGCGGCATCGGTACAACTGCTCGCGCTCGCCGCGATCGTTCTTGCCTTCGCTCAACCGGTACACGACATCAAGGTGCCGCGCGAGCGTGCCACGGTGATGCTCGCCCTCGATGTCTCGCTCTCGATGGAGGCCACCGACGTGAAGCCCGATCGCATTACGGCCGCGAGAGCGGCGGCGACCGCCTTCCTCGATGACGTTCCTCCCGAATTCAATGTGGGCCTCGTGACATTCGCGGGCAGCGCCAAGATCCGCGTCGCTCCGACCACTGATCGCGAACAGGTCGCGAACGCGATCGCGTCTGCGCAACTGGCCGACGGCACCGCGATCGGTGACGCCATCGACGCAAGTCTCGATGCGCTCGCCGACGTCCCACCGGCTCCGGATGGCGCGCCCGTTCCCGCGGCAATCGTGCTCCTCTCCGATGGCACCACGACGATGGGTACGCCCAACGCATCGGCCACACAGCGCGCCGTCGAGGAGGGTGTTCCCGTCTCGACGATCGCCTTCGGCACCCCCAACGGCACCGTCAGGTTGCCGAACGGCCAGAGCGTGAGCGTCCCCGTCGATGCCCCGTCATTGGAGTCCATCGCCAATGGGTCGGGTGGCAACTTCTACGAGGCGTCGACGCAGAACCAGCTGACCGATGTGTACTCGAAGATCGGTTCATCGATCGGGTACGACGAGGAACAATCCTCCCTCACACAGTGGTTCGTGGCGGCGTCGTTCGTGACACTGGTGGTTGCGTCCGGACTCGCGTTGGCCTGGTCGAATCGTCTCCCCTGAGACCGATTGCGCCCGACACGAGGACTACGAGGAAACCTTCTCGCTGACGACCTTCGATGAACCGCCTGGTTGCATCGAGACGCCGTACAAGCAGTCGGCCGCTTCCATCGTGCGCTTCTGGTGACTCACGATCACCAGTTGGGCGTCGTTGCGGAACTCGGCGACGAGTCCGAGGAATCGACTGAGGTTCATATCGTCGAGCGCGGCCTCGACTTCGTCCATCACATAGAACGGCGATGGACGACTACGGAAGACCGCGAACAGATACGCCAGCGCAGTGAGCGAGCGTTCGCCACCGGAGAGCAGCGACAGCTTCCGAACGTTCTTGCCCGACGGCTTGGCTTCGACCTCGATGCCCGTGAGCAGCAAGTTGTCCGGTTCGGTCAACTTGAGTCGTCCCTGGCCACCAGGGAACAGCGTCTGGAAGAGCGCCTCGAAGTTGGCAGCCACATCGGCGAAGGCGGAGGCGAAGACACTGACGATCTCCCCGTCGATGGCCCTGATCACCTTCGCGAGCTCGCGTCGACTCTCCTTGACGTCTTCGAGCTGCTGCTCAAGGAAGGTGTGCCGCTCCTGCAGCGCATCGAACTCCTCGAGGGCCAGCGGATTGATCGGACCCATGAGACGCAGGTCGCGCTCGAGTTCACGGGCGCGTCCGGCTGGCGTCGCGCCTTCGGCGAGTTCCGGACACTCACTTGCGATCGCGGTGTCGGGTTCGCAATCGAGATCGCGGCGGAGCGCCTCGACGGCGGCCTCGATCCGCATCTCGATCTCCGCGTGCTCGATCTCGGCCCGTTGGAGCTTCTCGCGAATCTCGCCGAGTTGTCGCTCCTGATCGGCCCGTTGACGACGAAGTCCATCAAGACGACCGGCGACGCCACGCGCCGCTTCGGATTGCTGGCGCCGCCGCTCACGGAAATCGTTCAAGCGACCCTCGATGATCGAAGAACGATCTTGAACGAGAGCCGAAAGACGATCGAGGGCGGTTTGCGTGCGGTCCAGTTCGAGGCGCCGCGCCTCGGCGGCCTCTCGCTCGGCGGCGGCTCCTTCGAGACGCGACTCGACCTCGGCCAGTCGACCGGTGAGGAATTGACGTCGCTCAACCACCGCAACACTGCGAACTTCGAGATCGCTACGGCGGGAACCGACTTCGGCGGCCTGCTCCTCGAGACGAGAACGCGATTCCGCCATACGTCGGGCCGAGGCCGCCAACTCGTTGTCGGCCGCCTCCAATTCAGGGAGCATCGCTTCCAGTTCGGCGATACGCGCGTCTTCGCGACTGACGCGCTCGGTCAATTCGGCGAGATGATCGTTCAGGGCCTCCGACTCGGTCGCCGCGTCTCGCCGATCGGTTTCGGCGCGTTGCAGGCGATCGCCGGCGGCGGCGAGGCGCGAATCGTTGGCATCGAGGTCTCGGGCGAGACCCGCTTCGACACTCGATGCCTCGGAGAGTTCGGCGCGGGCCGCTTCGAGTCTGCTGGCCGCGGCGTCGGCGCGGGCCGTCGCCTCATCAGCCCGCTTCGATGCTTCATCGAGAGCAGCGCCGGTCGCCCCCGCACCTGACGCACCGACGCGCCATCCGCTGAGGCCGAAACGGTCACCGGAGTTCGTCACCACGATGGCGTCCGGATGCGCCAGCGACGCATCGACGGCCGCAACCCAACCACCATCGACGACGACTGCCGCTCCGATCAGGGCATCGAGCAATGGCTCGACATCGGGACGTCGCGCTCGAACATGGCGACGAAGTGGCGCGCCCACCGGCGGAGCCGTGCGCGTCGCTCGACCGGCACCGAGAGCGAGAACGGCCCCACTCAGCGACTCGGCGCTGAGCGCTTCGAGAGCGCGTCGGCCGGCGTCGATGTTGTCCACGACGACTGCGCCGAGCGCTTCACCGATCGCTGCCTCGAACGCAGACTCCCATCCGGCGTCGACCTCGACGAGATCGAGGACGGTACCGAGAACTCCTTCGATATCGGAGAGTCGCTCGGCGCCGGCGCGAGACCGAGCCTCATCGAGGGCGAGTGCAAGCGCCTCGACTCGCGCCCGCCACGCATGTTGCCCACTTTCGGCCGCACGATGCTCGGATTCAGCGGCCGCGACCGCAGCCTCTGCCTTCGATCGACGAGCCTCAGCGACTTCCATCGCCTCGACGAGCGGCAGTTCCGCCGACTCGAACTCGGCCAACTGCGCACGGAGGGCTTCGGTCTCGGCGAGCAACTGCGCCGCCTTCTCGGCCAACGATGCCGCGCGAGCGCTGATGCGATCACGTTCTTCACGGGCGCGACCCGACGCAGTGCGCAGTGCCGCGAGTTCACCGCGCACTTCGGCGGCCGCTCCGGTTGGGGCGGGGACGCCAGCGGCCCACTGTTCCTCGAAGGCACGTCGCTCCGCTGCCAGACGCTCCTCCGCCTCGGCCAACTCTGCGGCCAACGGCTCGAACTTCTCCGATTCGGCCTCGACCTCGGCGAGTTCCACCGCCAAACGAGCGGCCTCGGCTTCGAGCGAGGCCACGACACCTTGGTCCACCGATGCACCCCGCAGGCGATCGAGACCGCGGCGCCGCTCGGTGAGCACCGCGGAAAGTCCACGAGCCTGCTGGAAGAGCGATTCGTACGACGCCAGTCCATCACCGAGGTCGTCGCCACCCATAGCGGTGAGTTCCGCCTCGACCGCCATGATCTGCGCATCGAGCTCGGCGAGCGAGCGACGCAGCCGCTCCTCCTCGCCAGAGAGTTCGGCGCGACCGCGAAGACCATTCTCGAGTCGAGTCCGCAGTCCCTGGAGTTCACGACCTGCGATGTAGACCCGCAACGCCGTGAGTTCGGCCACCACACCGGCGTGCCGGCGCGCCGCATCGGCTTGGCGCTCGAGCGGTCGCAACTGGCGACGAACCTCGCGCAGAAGATCCTGCAGTCGAGTGAGATTCCCCTCGGTTGCAGTGAGTCGACGCTCCGACTTCTCCTTGCGTCGGCGGTACTTGAGGATGCCTGCAGCTTCTTCGATGATCGCCCGTCGTTCTTCGGGACGGGCGTTCAGCACCGCGTCGATCTGACCCTGAGAGATGATCACGTGCTGCTGGCGGCCGACACCGCTGTCGGAGAGCAGATCTTGGATGTCGAGCAGTCGACAGGGGACGCCGTTGAGCGCGTACTCGCTATCGCCCGAGCGGAAGAGTGTTCGAGTGATCGTCACCTCGTTGAACTCGATCGGCAACATCCCCGAGGCATTGTCGATGGTGAGGCTCACTTCGGCACGACCGAGCGCCGATCGCTTCGTCGTTCCCGCGAAGATCACATCGTCCATCTTCTGCGAGCGCACCGCGGATGGGGCCTGTGCGCCGAGCACCCAGCCGATGGCGTCGACCACATTCGATTTTCCGGAACCATTGGGGCCCACGACGACGGTGAC
>CAZMJK010000111.1:0-6310 GCA_964566555.1 uncultured Bifidobacterium sp.
AGGAGAGTCCCCCCTACCCGCAACCGACGACGACCGTCGATGGGCGATTCCGCTCCTGTTCTCGCAGCGACGCGCCACTGATGGCGTCATCACGTTCGAACGGGTACTGCTGGATGGCCCATCGGTCGACATCGACCTGATCGAACCGGCGACATGGATTCTCGTCAACACCGAAGGCACCGGCTTCTACCGCGCTCGATATGCGCCCGATCTTCGTGCGGCACTCATCACCCACGCTCATGCCGAATTGTCCCCGATCGAGCGCTACGGCCTCGTCGACGACATTTGGGCATCGGTGCTCGCAGGAGATCTCCAAGCCCACGATTTCCTCGAAATGGCGGAAGCGTTCAGCGATGAGACCGACCTCTCGGTCTGGCAACGACTCATTGCCGGGCTCCACGCCCTCGACCGACTCCTTTCCGGGGACGCACGAGCCGCGTTTCACACTCGCGTGCGTGGAGTGGTCAGTCCCGGGCTCGCACGCCTCGGGATCGAGCGGAGGCCCGGGGAAGCCGATCGCGTCCGGGACGTCAGGGGTGTGTTGTTCGAGGCACTCGGCACCCTCGGCGGCAATGTGGACGTGCACGCCCGCGCCCGCGTGATCCTCTCGATCGGCGACCTCGATCCCGATCCCGCCCTCGTCGCCGCCTCCATCGCCATCGTCGCGGCGACCGGCACCGAGACCGACTTCGATGAATTCGTCGATCGCATGCGCAATGCGCCCACTCCGCAGGATGAACTTCGCTACCTCAGCGCGCTGGCCGATTTCCCCGACCCCGACCTCATGGCCCGCCTCGTGCGCAAGACCCTCACCGACGAGATTCGGAGCCAGAACGCGCCCCTGCTCCTGCGCCGAGCCCTGTCCAACCGCGATGCGGGCCACATCGCGTGGTTCTTCGTTGCATCGGAATGGGAAGCGCTCACGAATCGACTCCCCTCGAATTCGATTGCGAGATTCCTCGAAGGGATCCGCAATCTCTCCGAGCCGGGAACAGCCGCCGAGGTTCTGGCCTTTTTCGAGACCCACGAAGTTCCGCAGGGCGACAAGATCTTGGCTCAACACCTCGAGCGACTCGAGGTCAACGTCGCACTCCGGTTACGGGAATCCGATCGATTCCCGCACTGGCTTCTTCATCACCACTGATCCAGCGACTCTCTCCGACCCTTGGCCACCGACGGCGAAACGGCGTCTCCTAGAGCCACTTCTTGCGACGGAAGTAGAAGTAGAGCGCGACCGTTGTCACCAGCATCGTCCCCAATGCCATGTAGTACCCGTACCGCCAGTGAAGCTCCGGCATCTCGGTGAAGTTCATTCCGTAGATCCCGGCCACCAAGGTGGCGACGATGAGGATGGCACCCCATGATGTCATCTTCTTCATGACCTCATTCATGCGATTCGAGGCCAGAGCGAGACTGGCGTCGACCACGTTCCCCATGAGTTCCCGTTGAGTATCGATCTGATCGGTCACCCGCAGGAGATGATCGAGAACATCCTCGAAATAGATGATCGACTGATCCTCGATCCACGGAACCTCTCGACGCAGCAGTGAGAGCACGACGTCACGGAGAGGAACGACTCGACGGCGGAACGTGATCAGCGAGCGCCGCAACTGCAGGAGATCCTGCTGGAGTGACCCATCGGCCGGTGGACCGATATCGAACAATGTGTCCTCGATCGCCTCGAGCTTGTCCTCGGCGAGTTCGGCCTCACCGAAGTAGCCGTCGACGAGTTCGTCGAGGAGGCAGTACAGCAAGTAGCCGACGCCGAATTCGGGAGAACGAAGGCGTTCGAATCGAACCTTCACGAGATCGATCGAAAAGGTTTCGCCGTGGTCGTTGCGTTCACGAACAGTGAGAAGCCAGTTCCGCCCGATGAAGAAGTCGACCTCGCACATATCGCCATCATCAGCACGTGCGTAGGCCACGAGGAAGGCGTGGTCCGGATAGCGATCGAGTTTGGCCCGTTGACCGTGCTTACGAACATCTTCGATCGCCAGTTGATGAAGACGGAGTGCCGACGAGATCGACGCAAACTCGGCTTCGTCGGGGCCGCTCAGATCGATCCACACGAGATTCGCGGGATCGGCGGTGGCAGAGGCGATCGCCTCAACCCCCTGAACCGTCCACGACGACTCGGCGTTGTAGACGGTGGCGGTCACCAACTCGCACCGACCTCGGCTCTGTCGCTGGAGACGGCGGCGTCTCTCTCGGCATCACTCAGACCGTGGTACCGCCGCTCCCACCGACCCACGAATCGCTGCGCCCCCCATGCCAGAGCGGCAACCAGGAGCACCACACCCAACCCTCGCAAATGCTGGTAGCCACTTCCGAAGGTCCCCATCGACACCACCGACGTCGGCCAGACGAACCAACTCGCCGCAATGCACACAACGAGGTAGGACGGGCGATAGCGACGCAAACCGCATGCCGCGAGCAACGCGAATCCTGTGACGAGGTACCACGGCCAGATCACCGGACCGAGAAGCACATAGACGACGAGCATGACGCCGGTGGCCTTGATGAAGCCGACCCTCGGGCTGCGCATCAACATCACGAACGCCACAACCGCGGTCAGAAGAAGGCCAAGTGCGCGAACCCCAGAAGCCAATTGCTGACCATTGACGTTGAGTCCAATGGCATTCAATATCTCGGCAATGCTGAAGCCGATCTTGGTCGTCGGCGAGTAGGTGTCGTTCACCTTTCCGGTGCTCTTGAGCGCGGTGATCCAGCCCGGGCCGAGTCCGACGAGAAAACAGCCGACCGCGATCGCCGCGATCGAACTGGCGAAGACCGCCACGGTCGACAGAACCCGTTCTTTCAGCGTCGCAACCGAACCACGCCAACACCAGCCCAGATAGAGAAGGCCGATCGCCGCAGGAAGCTTCACCGCGGTCGCTGCCGTGATGAGAGCCACGGCCAACTTCTTTCGATCTCGTTGCGCTGCGGCCAGGCCAAGAGCGAGGAACCCGAACATCAATGCGTCGTTGTGCACCCCACCGATCACATGCAGGATCATGATCGGATTCCCGATTCCGATGGCGATCGCCACCGCCGCCGACAGTCCGTTCCCCACTGCGATCATGCCGATTCCGATCGCAGCCATGACGACTGCGATCCAGATGATGACTCGATAGACATTGATGGCCGCTACCTGATCATGTCCACCGATTTCAACAGCCGACCGCGCCGCAAGCACAGCAACGGGCCCGTAGGGGGCAGGCGCACGACGCCACACCGGGTCAGCGCCGGAGGTGAAGTCGTTGCGGCCGAGTTCAACCGGTCCGACCGAACTCGGGTCGATCCCGCGACTCGCCATCTCCCCCTGGGCCACGTAGCTGTAGACGTCGTTGGAGAGAAGCGGCGGACCGAGAGAGACCGGGACCGCCCAGAGAGCGATCACGGCACCAACGACGATGACCGCTCGACGAGGATCAGCGATTCGTCCGGATCGGTAGACCAACCCCAACCATCCGGCCGCCACCAGAACGAGTCCGATCAGGAACCAGACCGTGGACTCGGTGGACGAACCGGGGTGGGCGATTCCGGGCAGCGTCAATCGCCACGTGGGTACCGCAAGTCGCCACTGCGGCGCCGACGCCGCGATGATGGTGGTCCCGACAAGACCACTCACCGCGCTGAGCGCCGTTTGCCACCAGCGCGAACCCCCGACGGCACTGGGCTGCCAGTGGGAATCGTCGCGTTCCTGTCGGAGTTTGTCCTCCGACGGACCCTCGAGTAACGCTCGACCCCGCTCCCACAATCGGTGGAGCTCAGGAGAAGTCGTCACCGCCGTTCGGGCGCGTTCCAGAGTCGAAGCCACTCGTCAAGGCTAGTGGCGCGAACCCAAGCACAAGGGTCTACCCGAGGTGCAGGTCGAGTGCCTCGAGGAGTGGTTGTGACGGAACCCCCCAGCCCGGCTCGTAGCCCACCATGGTTCGAAGCGTCTCTGCCGTCCACCGGTCCTCGAGGATCTCGATCATGTCGGCATCGACCATCGCCGGGTGCTTGACGCCGCAGGCCCAACTCAAGCGCTCGAGTTCGAATCGCACACCGGCGAGGTAGTTCCCGCAGCGAACCGACTTGTCGTTTGGATCGAGGCCACGGGTCAACCGAGGGTTCTGCGTGGCGACGCCGGTCGGACAACGGTCGGTGTGACACCGCTGGGCCTGAATGCATCCGATCGAGAACAACGCGGTACGACCGACATTGATCAGATCGCATCCGAGTGCGAAGGCCGTGAACGCCGACTGGGGAAGTCCGACCTTCCCCGAGCCGACGAAGACGATGTCATCGGTGATGCCGGCTTCGGCGAACGCCCGATAGACGCGCGTGAACCCCCACCGGAACGGGAGGGCCACATGATCAGTGAACGCGAGGGGTGCCGCACCCGTACCCCCCTCCCCACCGTCGATCGTGATGAAGTCCGGCCCCCGGCCGGTCTGTGCCATCGCCTGAGCCAGTTCCCTCCAGAACTCCCCCTGGCCGACCGCGGACTTGATGCCGACCGGGACACCCGTCGCGTCGGCGAGCGTCTCGACGAAGTCGATCAGGCCCGGCACATCGGTGAATGCGGTGTGAGCAGCTGGGCTCTTGCACGCCACTCCGGCCGGAACACCGCGCAGCGCCGCGATCTCCGGTGTGACTTTGTTGGCCGGAAGAAGCCCACCGAGGCCGGGCTTCGCACCCTGGCTCAGCTTGATCTCGATGGCCTTGACCAAGTTGAAACTTCCGTCCTCGTTTCGACAGCCGAAGTAGCCGGTGCCGATCTGCCAGACCAGGTCGCCACCATGTCGATGGTGCGGCGTAATGCCACCTTCGCCGGTCGTCTGAAGGGCATCGGCGAGGGCGCAACCGCGGTTGAGGGCCTCGATCGCCGGTCCGCTCAGCGATCCGAAACTCATCCCCGAGACATTCACGATGGAATTCGGACGAAACGCGAACTGTCGACCATGCGAGGCACCGAGCACTTTGGCGCACGCGAGGGGCCGGGAGGGTTCGGGATGCACCGGCGCATCAGCCGGCGCTTCGAGCGGGAACATCGACTGCTTGAAGATCGCGTAGTTGCGCGACTGTTCGAGGTCGTTGTCGGTGCCGAAACCGAAATAGGAATTGGCCTGTTTCGCTGTCGAGTACACCCAACGGCGGTCGTCACGACTGAACGGTCGCTCCTGATTGTTGTCGGTGACGATGTACTGCCGCAGTTCCGGACCTACCGCTTCGAGCAGATAGCGGAAGTGACCGATCACGGGAAAATTCCGAAGGATGGCGTGTTTGCGCTGGACGAGGTCGTAGATCGCAACACCCAACACGAAGAGGACAAGGATCGCGAGGACGACGAGAACGATTGTCCAGCCCATGCCGGGAGCCTACGGGTGAATTCGCTAGATCAGCGCGAGGACCAAGCCCGTTTGTCCCAAGTGGTAGGTCACCATGACGATGAGGCGGCTGCGGGGGAAGTTCGAGAGGAACTTGGTCCACCCGAGCACGGAATCGCTCGCGGCGAAAAGCACCGCTCCGACAATCGCGAACACGCGACCGGTACCGATGGCCGTCGCCACCATCACCGAGATGACAGCGATGTACGCAGCCACCGGCCCCGCGAGCGCCTTTTCGACCGCTGCCGCTCCGGCCACGATCCGCCGTCCCACCAGGAGCGCGAGAACACCCATGAGCGCAACTCCGACCAAGAAGCCGACGCCGGAGATTCCGAGTGCGAGCAATGCGACCACGTAGAAGACATGTGCGACCAAGAACGCGGCGAGACCGGCCACGAAACGTTCCGTGGGCAGCATGAGGCAGACGTCACCCACCATCGAGAACGCGAGTCCGATGACCAAGAGCAGCCTTGCGACATCAGAGGCGGGATCGAGGGTGATCGCCACCGCGATGAGGAGCACCATCACCGACGGCTTGAGGAGATATTCGGCGATCCGGTAGTTGTTGGCGACGGCGAGCCAGTCGCAGACCGCGACAACAGCGGTGAGGGAGAGAAGGAGGAATGCGACAGCGGTCATCGTGGACTCACGGGGCATCGAGACGTGGGAGAACGAGCGCAATGCTGTCCGGGCAGGTCACGCGACCGGCCAACCACTCACGCAGTTCCCCGATGGGCACCCATACCGCCTCTGCGATCTCGTCGTCAGCGAACTCGAACGGCCCCTCGGTTCGTGCCTGATAGATCCGCGCCACTTCTCGCACATCGTCATCTTCGTACGAACCTTCGCCGAGGTAGGCGAGCTCGGTCGAAACGCCGAGTTCCTCGGCCAGTTCGCGCGCCGCAGCGAGCTCCCACGCCTCCCCAGCAGCCACG
>CAZMJK010000112.1:0-6304 GCA_964566555.1 uncultured Bifidobacterium sp.
GAAGGTGTAGCCCCCGGATTCCTGCATCGTCGCCAGCGCGTCCGCGAGTGGCCGAGGAACCGAAACTCGATCCTTGCCGCACGCACCGAGGACTCCCATCAGGGCGAGCGTCATGACCGCGAACGCGACGGCACCCACCCGCCGGGCGGAGTGGCGGGTGGGTGCCGAGATCGACGGATCAGTCACGTGATCCGTTTCGACTGCTGCGACCGGCGCTCGGAGCTGCGGCGGGACGTTCGTCGTCGGCGTCCTGAGAGCGAATGGTTGCTCCACGATCGGACTGTGGTGTTGGTGCCGACGTGGTGGCATCTCCCGGAACGCTGGTGCCGCTCGCACCGGGACCCTGGTGGCCCTTGTCGTCGTTGCGATGCTCGGCGCTTCGACCTCGATCGGCGATCGCCGGGGGTCCGTCTCCACTGTGGTCATCATCCGACAGTTCGCCGGTGTCGTCCTCGATCTCGATTCGCACCTGACCGTGATGGTCCTCGACCTCGACCACGATCGAACGCACGGTGCCATCGGCAAGAATGAAATCGATCTGGACACCGTGATGGACGGCAACGGGATCGGATGCGGTGATGCCGTCGAGCGGGACCACCACGATGTTCGAGATCTCGTGCGTCACCGGATCGATGGTGAGGGTGAGGTCGCCCAATCCGGCGAGCGTCACCGAGAAATCGGTGACCGTGACGCTCGGGTCCGAGGTGGTGGTCGACGACGTCGATTGCGCGCCGGCGGTCGACGCGATCGCAGTTGCGCCTCCGAGAGAGAGCAGGGCGGCCATGGAGATGGCTGCGACACGTTTCATGGGGTGGTTCTCCTTCGTTGGTGCACGCGAGTGTGATCCGGTGACCGCCGAAGGTAGGGAGGGTGTTACCAGTAAGAGGCAACCCCGAGGCAAAGTTTGGGCAAAGTCCGATACGGGACCCGAAGAGCCGAAAACGACATCACCCGGACCCCAGTGCTGGACGGGGATCCGGGCGACGTTGTGGAGCTGATGGGAATCGAACCCACGACCCCCTGCTTGCAAAGCAGGTGCTCTAGCCAACTGAGCTACAGCCCCAGGCCCGGTGAACACCGGGTTCCGTAGTGTAGGACAGCCCCAGCCCTCGTCCTGACGGAGGAAGGAATCGGTCGCTTCGTCGGTTCAGGAGCAGGTCGGCCTGACCTGAACCCGAGCGCTATTGCCTCGAACGTCTGATGCGGTCACGTAGAAATCGGCAAGTGGCTCAATGCTGTTATGGGTGAGATAGCCGACGTAGTAGTTCCCATCGCCGTGGTAGCTCAGGCGATTGAGCGTCAGCGTTCGGATGCGATCACCGTCGAGGTACTGGACACTGACCTGATTGATGCCGGATGCGTCGGTGACATAGACCTCGAAGTAATTCAGGGGTTGTCCACTGCAGCGCACCGCCCCGATGGAGGGAGCAACGAGGTCGACCGTGATGCGGGGAATGCTTCCCGGGGTGAGACGAAGTCCGCCAGCACTCTCAGCTGATCCGCCAGATGCTCCTGCGGACTCCCCTGATTGTGCGGTTGCATCTTGAGCGATCGAGGCAGCCGAACCGGTGGCCGGGTCCGCAGGCGGAGCTGAGGCATCTCCATCGCTGGAGCCCTGTGTTGTCGCCCCGGCGACGGAGTCGTTCGTGTCCCCGTCGACTTCTCGACCAGTGGAGTCTTCGGCGGAGTTCTCCTCGGATGATGTTCCCTGTGCAGAAATTCCAATCGAACGCTGCGGCGTCGATTCGTCACTGCGGGTTCGGAGAAAGAGAACGCCGCCGACGATGAGCACCACCACAATGGCGGCGACAGTTCCTCCGAGGGCAAGGTTCCGAAATTTGGTGGTCATGGGGTTCTCCTGGGTATGGCCGCTCTCTTGGGCACTGCATGGAGGATTCGGTGAAGACGCTCAAGGTCACACTTTTTTGGATTTTTCTCATCATCCCTATGACCGACCAGCATTGGCCTTTCGGTCACGAATGTCTAGGGTTCGGCCTATCGGAAACCGCTCCTGTGTGGGCGCAGAGGCGTGAAGGAGTCCGGAGATGAACGAACTCACGTTCGATGGGGCAGTCGTGGTGATCACGGGGGCGGGTCGGGGACTCGGTCGGGAGTACGCCCTCCTACTCGCCGCCCGTGGTGCCCGGGTGGTGGTGAACGACTTCGGTGTGGCCATCAGCGATACCGATGACGGCGGCGCAGCGCCAGTCGTCAATCCCGCCGACGAGGTTGTCGCCGAGATTCGAGCGTCGGGTGGCATCGCGGTTGCCAACTACGACACTGTGGCCACCGTCGAGGGTGGGAACGCAATCATCCAGACCGCGCTCGACGCGTTCGGTTGCGTCGACGTGTGCGTGAACAACGCAGGACAGGTTCGAATGCAACCGTTCGCCACGTTCCCCGACGAGCACATCGCCACGGTGATCTCGACACAACTCCTCGGCGCCCTCAACGTCGGTCGCGCAGCTTGGCGAGTCATGGAAGGTCAAGGCGGCGGACGAATCATCAACGTGTCGTCGGGCGCGGGGTACGGAGGATTCGAGAACAGCACTGAGCATTCGATGGCGAAGGCCGGTGTCATCGGCCTCACGATCGCGATGGCGAAAGAGGGTGCGCCGCTCGGCATCGGCGTCAATGTCATCGCGCCCTACGCGAAGACTCGCTTGGGAACCGGATTCGGCGCCATTCCTTGGAGTGAGGAACTGGGTGAGTGGTTGCATCCGCGCAAAGTCGCGCCACTTGTGGCGTATCTCTCGCATCCGACCTGCGCGGTGACCGGGCAATGCTTCGCCGTGGGCGCCGGGCATATCTCACGAGTGGCGTTCGCGGTGAACGACGGGTTCACCGATCGTGAACTCACGCCCGAAGCCATTGCGTCGCACATCGAAGAGATCGCCGAGTTGCCGACGAAACCGATCGAAGGCCCGCAGTCGCCGTTGATGATGAACATGATGGGCGGCTACGCCGCCGACTGAGCTCCCTCGGTCAACTGGCCATCAGGAGATCGACGACGAAGATCAACGTGTCGGTCGGCGCGATGCCGGCCTGAGCGTTGCCTTCGGCCCCGTAGCCCTTGTCCGGTGGGATCACGAGCAGCACCCGTGAACCGATCGTCTGTCCGACGAGACCCTCATCGAATCCGGGGATGACCTGACCCACGCCGACGGGGAAGTCGACCGGTGCCCCACCCCAAGAGCTGTCGAACACTTTGCCGCTGGCCCAGATCATGCCGGTGTACTGCATGAGGATGGTCTGACCGGCGGTGATCACCGGCCCGTTGCCCTTGATGAGGACTTGGGAGATCAACGCCGTCGGTGGGTTCCCGGTGGGCGGGGTGATGGTCGGGATGCCGTTGTCGACGGTCACGGTGGGAAGGCCGGCCGGTGGGGTCACGGGCGTGCCGCTGGCCGAGGTGGGAACGTCCTCGGCGCCGAGGATGTCGAAGACGAACAAGATCCACGTTCCCTGCGTCTCGGTGACATTTGCCGAGACGAGCACGCGAGCGCCGACCTTCTGGCCGACCAGCGCGTTGTAGACCGGGGCCAACAGCGAGTTCTTGTCGAGGATGATGCCCTGTGGTGTCGCCCCGAACGTGGAGTCCAGTTCCTTGCCGTCGTTGCCACTGATGGCGATGTAGTTCACCGACACCCGCTGGCCCGCCTTGACCTCGGCGCCGGTGCCGGGGACGACGACGAGGTTCTCCTCGGAGTCACCGACGAAGGCGGTGGCGAACGTGACCGTGGGTTTGGAGCCGACCTCGCCGGCGACGGTCACGCCACTGAGCGCTTTGGTTCGGGCCTCGGGGAGTGTCGAACTTGTGGGGGAGTCGCTGCTCTTCGATGACGAACCGCATGCGGTGAGAGCGGAAAGGAGAGCGAGGGCGAGGACGAAGATGGCGATCCAGCGCGACGCGCGACGGGGTGAGGAAGTGGAAATCATTGGTGTGACCCTAGGCGTGGAGGACGAGGGTTCGGTGCCGCACCCCGACCCTTACCTCTCACTCACCCACGCCGACTAGAAACATCGTCATGGGAGCACACCTGGTGATGGCGGAGGACGACCGGGCCGTTCGCGAATCGGTCACTCGGGCACTGGAACTCGAGGGGTACACCGTGACGGCGGTGACCGACGGTGTCGCCGCCCTCGAGGTGGCCAGCGGTCCCGATGTCGATCTCCTCATCCTTGATCTCGGGATGCCCAACATCGACGGGCTCACGGTGTGTCGTCGCCTTCGCTCCGCTGGTTCCCGGCTTCCGATCCTCGTCCTCACCGCTCGCACCGAGGTCTCCGATCGTGTCTCGGGCCTCGATGCGGGAGCAGACGACTATCTGCCCAAGCCCTTCTCACTCGATGAACTCCTTGCTCGGCTTCGTTCGCTTCTGCGCCGCAGTTCGTTCGATGACGAAGCGGCCCCGGCGACGATCACGGTCGACGATCTCGTCATCGACGAAGCGGCGCGACGGGCGTGGCGGGGTGATCGCGAACTCGAATTGACCAAGACCGAGTTCGATCTCCTCGAACTCCTCGCTCGAAACACCGGGGTCGTGCTGTCGCATTCCTCCATCTACGACCAGATCTGGGGCTATGACTTCGGCCCCGATTCCAAGGCGCTAGCCGTCTACATCGGCTACTTGCGGCGCAAGACCGAAGACGGCGGCGAATCCCGCATCATCCAGACCGTTCGGGGTGTTGGCTACACCTTGCGAACCTCATGACGCTGCGGGGGAAGATCGCGGTGGCGATGGCGGTCCTGACCGCAGTCACCGCCATCATCGTCGCCTCCACGACCTACGTGGTGACCGACCGGCGCGTTCGGGCTGAGGTCGATCAGTATCTCGATTCCTACGCGCAGCGTTTTCAGGATCCCGACGGTCGTCAGGCGGTGGCGACCTGTTCCCAAACCACGGGACGTCGCTCGCCTCAGAACTTCCCCCGTCCCGATGAGTCCATCGAAGGTGTGGCCTTCCAGTGTCTCGATCGTTCCGGTGATGTCATTGCGGTGATCGGGGTCGAGAGTCTTCCGGTGAACAACCGCGACGTGGCCATCGCCGCAGCCGGTCGAGGCAAGCAGCTCCGCACGGTCGATTCCGGCGGCGACACCTGGCGAGTCGAGACGGTGGGCATCACACAGGGCGGTGCGGTACAGATCGCGCGCGACTACGGCGAAACCGAACGGGTCTTGTCGGCGCTGCGCCTGTGGCTCTCGCTCATCGTCATCGTCGCCAGCGCGGTGAGCGCGTTCGTGGGATGGCTGCTCGCTCGTCGTTCGACGAGGCCACTTGTCCAGGTCACGAACGCCGCCGAAGCGGTCGCGACGACGGGACGCCTCGATGTTCCGGTTCCGACCGGCGGAAAGGACGAGTCGGGACGTCTCGCTCGTTCGTTCTCGACGATGCTCGCAGCTCTTCGGCAATCCCGCGAACAACAGCAGCAACTCGTGCAGGATGCAGGACACGAATTGCGAACGCCGCTCACGAGTCTTCGTACGAATGTGGAAACACTTCAGCGTTATCCCGATCTTCCGGAATCGACTCGCGCATCGGTTCTCGCCGATCTGCAATCGGAAACCCGCGAACTCGGTGCCCTTGTCGATGAACTCGTGCAACTTGCGACCGATACATGGGATGACGAGCCCGAAGAGCGAGTGTCCGTCGATCAGATCGTGGAACGCGTCGCCGACCGAACCCGTCGTCGAACCGGACGCACGATCACCGTGGATGCACAGGCCTTCGAGGTCGTGGGCCGACCGCGGGAGCTCACCCGAGCCATCGGCAACCTCGTCGACAATGCCGCGAAATTCAGCGAGGCCCCGTCACCCGTCGAAGTCACGGTGCGGTCCGGGAGCGTTCAGGTTCGCGACCACGGCCCGGGTGTGGCGCCTGTCGATCAGCCCCATGTTTTCGATCGCTTCTACCGATCGGCTGATGCACGGTCGAAGCCCGGTTCGGGACTCGGTCTCGCCATCGTCGATCAGATCGCCCGGAATCACGGCGGTGCCGTTCGGGTGGACAATGCCGCCGATGGTGGTGCGGTGTTCACCATGACGTTCCCCGTCTGACCCGGAGTCTCCTCCCCCCCGCAGTGTCCGAGGGGGCGTCGGTGACGTCAGATTCTCGTCAGATAACTGGTGGATTCGCGTAACAGTGCGAACACTCCTTGGAAATCGGCCCTCCGTACCGTCATGAATGCGTCAGACGGCCTGCGGCTCGCTGACGTGGGAGCGACATCGGCGTCGACTTCCCGGCCCGAAGTTCCCGATGAGCCCCGGCTCGGAAGAAGGAGGAGAAATGGTCAACCTGGTCAC
>CAZMJK010000113.1:0-2975 GCA_964566555.1 uncultured Bifidobacterium sp.
GCGACCGCTGGTCGCTGCTCTTGACCCCCGGCTGGCGCGAACTCATCGGCGCGTCGCTCCCCAAGATCGTTGCGACCCAATGGGCAACGGCGACGTCACTCCTCCTCGACGATCTGGAGGCGCTCGAGCCCGATCGCTGGTGCGTCACGAGTTATTCGGCGCTCCTCGCCGATCCACAGAGCGAACTCACACGCTTGTGTAGTGCCCTCGATCTGACATGGGACATCGAGATCGACGGAGGTCTCCCGCTCTCGTCCACCACCCTCGACGCTCCTCAACCATCGAAATGGGAGCGAAACGCCGAGGAACTGAAAACCGTGTGGGAGATCGTCGATGCAGTGGCCGTGCGCGCCCACGACGTCTTCGCCGACCCGCCGCCGATCCAGCCATCACGAAAGCGATCGGCCGACGCCGTGCAGGTCGGAATCACCGAGGAGCCCGACGGAGCGATCCCGGCCGATTTCTCGAGCGTCTTCACCGACACCTTCGCCGCCATCCTCGAAGCGGCGAACTGCTCACTGGCGGTGACCACCTATCAGAGCGGTCGCCTCGTGCTCGTCCGGCGCCACGGAACACAACTCAACACCCATTTCCGTTTCTTCCCCAGTCCCATGGGCGTCGCCGTCCACGGAGCCAAGCTGGCGCTGGGTACCAAGACCATGGTGTGGGAGTTCTGGAATCAACAAGCGGCCGCGTCTGCCATCGACCCAGAGGGGCGCACCGACGCCTGCTTCATGCCCCGGCGCGCCCATACGACCGGCGACATCCGGATTCACGATCTGGGGTACGACGCCGACGGAGAACTGTGGGCGGTGGCGACGCGCTTCTCGTGCCTCGTCACGTTCGATCGGGAGAATTCATTCGCGCCGCAATGGCGTCCGCAATTCATCTCGGGCATCTCGGCCGACGATCGTTGTCACCTCAATGGAATGGCAATGGTCGATGGTCGACCGAAGTACCTCACCGTGCTCGGAATGACCGATTCACCGAATGGGTGGCGCCAAGACAAGGCCGGCGGCGGAGCGATTCTCGACATCGACGGCGGCGCTCCCATCACCGTCGGACTCTCGATGCCGCATTCACCTCGCTGGCACAACGGAAAACTGTGGGTGCTCGAATCCGGTCGAGGTGCGTTGTGCACGGTGAACATCGAGACCGGAGAACGCGAAACCGTCGCAGTGCTACCCGGCTTCGCGCGCGGGCTCTCCTTCGTCGGCAACATCGCCTTCGTCGGGCTCTCGAAGGTGCGAGAGACCGTGTTCGATGGACTCCCGATCACGAACGCCGATACTCCTCGGGAATGCGGCGTGTGGGCCGTCGAGATCGAGAGCGGCCAGATCCTCGGCTTCCTTCGCTTCGAAGGTTCGGTCACCGAACTGTTCGAAGTTGCAATTCTCCCCGGTATGCAATGGCCCGATCTCGTGGAACCCGGTGCCGAAGCGACGAACGACGCGTTCGTCCTCTCCGATGAGGCATTGAAGGATGTGATCCAGCCGTCGGACCCGACCGCTGAATCACCGCAGCATTAGTCCTCGGCGAGAACGGCGTCGACCCGCTCGCCCGCTTCTTCCATCGTGGTGTTCCAGGACACTGCGAGTTCGGACACGAGGATCCGACGGGCACGGATCTGCATCGCCTTCTCCGCACTCGAAAGCGATGATTGCCGGTCGCGCAGCGCGAGATTGCGCACGACTTCAGCGCACTCGTAGATATCGCCCGACTTCATCTTCTCTTGATGGTTCTTGAATCGCCGCGACCAGTTGGTGGGAACGCGAACGTTTCGCACGGCGAGCACCGCGAGCACGTCCTCGACCTCTTCCTCCGAAATCGCTTGGCGAACGCCGAGGTCCTCGGCGCGATCCTCGGGCACCGACACCTTGAGATTTCCACCGCGCCACGAGTCGTCACCGGCGGCGACCGACAGTTCGAGGTACTTCACCTTCTTGCCATCGACCACTCGGGTCGAACGACCGGTGACCTCGGCGGTGCCGTGAGCGGGATAGATGACCTTGGATCCGACCGTGAACTTCATGCGTGCCTTCCTGAAACCGGGTCACAAGTATGGCGAAGAACGCGCCCGGTCACACCATTACCCCCGGAACCGCAGATTCACCGAACCATTGGGCCCGGTGACGGATCGTTCGGACCCCGACCATCGGGATCGAGGCCCTCGATCGACCGGAGAATGGCGATCCGCTCCGACAACGGGGGGTGCGTGTCCATCATCCGGCCGAACGCTCCGTGAAGCCCGTGGCCCTCGTCCCGATCGAGAGGGGATTCGATCCACAGGTGCGCTGTCGCGGCCGAGGGGCTGGCGACGACCGTCGTGTCGGCTTCGAGCTTCTCCAGTGCCGACCGGATACCAGCGGGCTCCCGCGTCAGTTCGACGGCGGTGGCATCGGCCATCGACTCCCGCTTTCGAGAAAGTGCCGCCTTCAACAACATCCCCGCGGGAACGGCGATGAGATAGAGAAGGAGTCCGACGAGGACCATCACTGCCGCGCCGTCGTTGCGGCGTCCACCTCCGCCGAAGAACCCGACGCGCAAACCGATCTGAGCCACCACCGCAATCGCCCCGACGGCGAGGACCGCCAGGGTGGTGACAGCGATATCGCGATTGACGATGTGCCCAGTCTCGTGAGCGATGACGCCACGCAGTTCGCGGGTGGACATCACGTCGAGAAGTCCCGTCGTCACCGTGATGGCTGCGTGCTTCGGATTCCGCCCCGTCGCGAACGCGTTCGGAGCCGGGTCATCAACGACGTACACCGCCGGAACAGGGATTCCCGCGGCGATCGCCATCTGCTCGACCACCGCTCGAAGCTCGGTGAACTCCGGTCCCTCAGCGGGTCGGGCCTTGACCATCGACAACGCTGCAGGAGCCGACAACAACCAGGCGAGGACGAGATAACCGAGCACGAACGCGACGGTGACACCGAGGACGACCCCGTTGAACGCGAATTCGGTTCGACAGT
>CAZMJK010000113.1:2992-6302 GCA_964566555.1 uncultured Bifidobacterium sp.
GGAGACCTGTCCGAACGAGTTCCGAACCGGAAGTTCGCAGATCTGCTTGGAATAGCCCCCGACCACACCGGCGATGACGTTCGCGACGATGAAGAGAAGCGCGAACACTCCCGCAAGGATGATGAAACTGGCGCGCTTACTCTGCTGCTTCCTGTCGATGAAACTCGCGGCGTCAGACATCGAGAGGGCCCGTCTGCTCGTACGTGGCGATCAGAACTGCACCTTGGGGACTGCTCGATCGACGTCATCGGCCTCGAAGAGTTCGCGACGTGGGAAGGTTCCGAACTTCGCGACAACGACACCGGGGAACGTCTCGATCTTGTTGTGATAGCGCGTGACCGAGTCGTTGTAGAACTGACGGGCGTAGGCGATCCGATCCTCGGTCGCGGTGATCTCGGTCTGCAATTGACGGAAATTCTGATCGGCCTTGAGATCGGGATACGCCTCGGCCAGCGCGAAGAGTTTGCCGAGAGCCGCTTCGATCGGTCCCTCCGCCGCTGCCGCGGCGGCCGGTGACGCAGCAGAGAGCGATGCATTGCGGGCCTGCGTCACGGCTTCGAACGTCCCGGACTCGTGGGCGGCGTACCCCTTCACCGTCTCGACGAGGTTGGGGATCAGATCGGCACGACGTTTGATCTGCACGTCGATCTGGGACCACCCGTTGTCGACCTGGTTCCGCAAACGGACGATGCCGTTGTAGGAGCCGACGACGATGGCGATGAGAACGACGATGACGACGATGGCAACGATCACTGCGATCATGACGAGACGCTCCTGCACTCGTGCGAACCGATCCGAGCGGTTCGAATCACCCCAAGTCAATCACCTGACGGGCGATTTCACTCCTCACCCCTCGTCCCGGACGGGAATCGATGTCGCTCGCGTCGACTCCTTCTCCCCTGCG
This sequence comes from uncultured Bifidobacterium sp., assembly GCA_964566555.1. Lineage (GTDB taxonomy): Bacteria > Actinomycetota > Acidimicrobiia > Acidimicrobiales > Acidimicrobilacustridaceae > Acidimicrobilacustris. The sequence goes on from CAZMJK010000113.1 coordinate 3,897, forward strand.
AGTTCCTCGCCCATCAACACGGATTCGGACGTGATCGATGCGGCCTCGGCGCTCGGCACCTCGACTTCCACCGCCCTTCGCAGCGAAGGCCATGCGAAGGCGACGGTGATGAGGCAGGCGAGTCCGCCGGTGATGTAGGTCGCTCGTGGATCGATGTGCTGACCGATCCAGCCGATGATCGGTCCACCCACCGGGGTCGTGCCGATGATCGCGGTGATGTAGAGCGCCATCACCCGCCCGCGGACCGCGACCGGGGAAGTGAGTTGGAGTGTTGCCGAGTTCATCGTGATGAAGGCAACACTTCCCGCTCCGACGAACAGCAAGGCGATCGACATCGACCAGAAGGTCGGCATGACGGCGGCGACGAGCATGGACCCACCGAGGAAGAGTGCGGCGAGGCCCAAGCGGCGATGCGTTGCTCGGCCAAACCGGGCGATGAGCAACCCTCCGATCACCGAGCCAACGCCCATAACCGAGGAGAGCACGCCGTAGCCCGTCGCTTCGCGGCCGAACGTGAACTTCGCGAACAGCGGAAGAGAAATCTGGTTCTCGTACGCCAGCATCCCGATCACCACCGTCATCAGCATCGGGGTCCGCAATCGAGGATCGGCCCATACGACGCGGATGCCCTCTCGGATCTGACCCTTCTCCTTCTTCACCGGCTCTTTGGGAACGAACTCCGAACGATGCATCAGCAACAGCGCCACCGTGATCGCGAGGAAACTGACGCCGTTGACCATGAAGGGAACCGAGAGCCCGAACGCGGCGATGAGAACGCCGGCGGCGGCGGGCCCGAAGATGCGCGCCACGTTGTTCGTGGTGCTTCCGATGCCGACCGCACTGGTGATGTCGTCGGGTCCGACGAGTTCGTACACGAAAGACGAGCGGATCGGCATGTCGAATGCATTCACCGTTCCGAAGGCTGCGGCGAAGACGAACAGGCTCCAGACGGCGATCGTGTCGGTCACCACCATGATCCCGAGACCGATCGCGATCGACGCGGCCAACACCTGCGTGATCTGGAGCATGTGCCATCGACTGTGCCGATCGGCGAGCGTCCCCGCGAATGCTCCGAAGATCAACGTCGGCGTGAATTGCGCCGCACTCACGAGCCCGAGCATTCCGCCGCTTCCGGTGACCTTGAGGACGAGCCACCCCATTGCGACCGTCTGCATCCACGTGCCCGCTTGAGACAGCATCTGCCCCATCAGATAGAGACGGAAGTTGCGATGTCGTAGTGCTGCGAATCCGCCGACCCGAGGACTCATCGATCCGAACCTTCGACAAGCAGAAGGAATCGATCGATGGCCTGAAGATGTTCACGCTTCCAGAGCGCAACCACATCGGCCTCGTCGTCGGCCGCGAGACGATCGAACGACGACGCAAAGACGCGGCGCTGTTCCCGTGCCAGTGGCGAGAGCGGACGACCGATGCGGGTTCGAAGCGCGAACTTCACCAGGAGTTCGGTGCGCACATCTTTGGGAAGACCGACCGGAGCATCGAGCCATGACGAGGTTCGAGCCCGACCGCGTGCGGTGACCTCGAGCAACGTGCGGTGACGGCCGCCTCCCGGAACTGTGCCGACCTTCTCGATCTCGCCATCGCCCACCAACTGCTCCAGGGCCCGATAGGTGAGTGGTCGACTCAACGACCAGATCCTTCCGATCTCACCGTCCGGGGCGAGCAGTCGAGCGACGGCCCAGCCATGGGTCGGGCCCTCTGCGACGAGCGCCAGACAGACCTTCTCGGCGAGATCGGGGTCGTTACGGGCCACCGGGCGATGGTACCGGCGGGGTCGTCAGGAATTGAGGGAAGTAGATAGTTCCTGACTACTATCCGGTGATGCGCCTCCACGCCTTCCGCGGCCGAGGTCGGGCCCTTCTCCTCACCCTCGGGATCGTCTTCCTGACGGTCGCCGCCGCCTGCAACTCCTCGTCGCCGACCTCCACCGACGGTTCGCTCTCCGGTTCGCTGACCATTTCCGCCGCAGCATCACTCAAGGAAGCATTCACCGCGATCGGGAACGCGTTCGAACAGGCTCACCCGGCGGTCGACATCACGATCAACTTCGGTGCGTCATCAACCCTTGCCCAGCAGATTCTCGACGACGCCCCCGTCGACGTCTTCGCCGCAGCCGATGAGGCAACGATGAAGAAGGTCTCCGATGCGGGTCAAACTCGAGATACACCGACGATCTTCGCCACGAATTCGCTCGAGATCATCGTGCGGAAGGGCAACCCCTCGAAGATCACTTCGCTCGCAGATCTCGCGTCACCCGGATTGATCTTCGTCAGTTGCGCCCCGACGGTTCCGATCGGCGCCTACAGCGCGCAGAGTCTGGCGAAGGCCGGCGTCGCCGTCACCCCGTCGAGTCTCGAACCAGACGTGAAGGGGATCGTGAGCAAA
>CAZMJK010000114.1:0-6255 GCA_964566555.1 uncultured Bifidobacterium sp.
CAGCAGCAGCAGCAGCAGCAGCAGCAGCAGCAGCAGCAGCAGCAGCAGCAGCGGCAGCAGCAGCAGTCGCACGCAGCCGCGCCCCACGCGGCCCCCACCTTGAAGGTGTGCAGGTCCTCGCGTTGCGTGCGCGACGTGTTCGGTCGATTCCTCGGCATCCAGACTCCACCCCGCACTGAACGGCACGGGTTCCTTGTCGGTCATACGTTGTAACCGAATCCTTCCGTCGTCGCGCTGGAACCGGGAAGTCCCGGCTCAAGTCGACCGGTCATCCATCCGCCGTCGACCACGAGTTCGGTGCCGGTGATGTAGCTGGCCTCGGTGCTGGCGAGGAACGCAACTGCAGCGGCGATCTCGTTTGGGTAGCCGATGCGTTGGATCGCCTGTTGCTGATAGGGCATGGTTTCGAGGATGGGATCGTTGATGGGGTTGCCCATCACAGTGTTGACGCCGCCGGGATGGACGGAGTTCACGCGAATGCCGAAACGTCCCCATTCCATCGCCGCCGTCTTCGTCATTCCGCGGATGGCGAACTTCGAAGCGGTGTAGGACACGAGTCCGTTCTTCGAACCAATGCCATCGATCGACGAGATGTTCACGATGGAGCCGCCGCCTGAGTCCTTCATGAGGGGCATGGCCGCCTTCATCCCGAGGAAGCAGCCGACCTGATTCACATTGATGACGGCCATGTACGCGTCGAGCGAGGTGTCCTCGATCGCCGACGGCCAGATGATGGCGGCATTGTTGACCAGCACATCGAGACGTCCACCGAACTCCTTGGTCGCATCGATCGCCGATTGCCACTCGGACTCACTGCTGACGTCGAGGTGGACGTAACGAGCGTTGGCGCCGATGTCGGCGGCGACCGCTTCACCCTCGGCATCGAGAACATCGGCCAGGACGACCTTCGCTCCTTCGCTGGCGAACAAGCGTGCTTCGGCTTCGCCCTGTCCGCGAGCGGCTCCGGTCACGATCACGACCTTGCCATCGAAACGACTCATCAGTTCCCCCTCGGTGTGGTGCCCCCGGGCGGGGGCGATCCGGCGAGTGTAGGGAATCCCGCAACCCCGTGGTCCGCCCGATGGCGAGAGTTGGTTCGGAGCGTCGTCTGTTCTACTTTGTGGGTCGCATCCGTTTCTGAGGAGACCCGTGAATCTTCGCCGCACACTTCTTGTCGCCACCGCCGCTGTGGCTTTGTTCGTCCCGATCGCCGCTTGTTCGAGCGATTCGTCGTCATCGAGCACGACGTCGACAACAGTGACGAGTGGTCAACAGGTCACCGACACGGCGTGTCCGTTCACCGGGACGGTGGGCACCACCTCGGGTGGCAAGGCCGGGTCGCAGTCGTCACTCGGCACGATCACCACGTCGAAGGAAGGCTGTGTCGACAACCTTCAGTTGAAGATGGGGTCGGTCGTCGGCGCATGGAGCGCGGCGTACGCCACGGGTCCGGTTGTCGACGGAAAGGGCAACACGGTCGCCGCCCAAGGGAACGCCACGTTGGTGGTGACGCTCGAGGCCGGCACCTGGAGCGGTACCCCCGCCGCGCCCACCACCGTCCTTCCGGTGCAACTGGATTACGTGAAGTCGATCAACGTCGTGAATGGCCCCGGCGCATCGGTGCTGGTCGTACTCGGTCTCTCGGAGAAGAAGCCGTATCAGGCCAGTGATTCGCAGAACCCGGCCTACATCTCGTTGGGCATCGGCTGAATCTCTGATTCGCCGCTGTTGCGGTAGGAGGGCCTATGTCCACCGAACAGATCCTCACCGCCCACACCATCATCACGATGGACGAGCGGGCTCCGCGCGCCACCGCGGTTGCGATCGGCACCGACGGAAAGATCGCTGCGGTCGGCGATCTCGATCAGTGTCGAGCGGCGCTTCCGAACGCCGTGGTCACTGACCTCGCGGAGCGTGTGCTTCTTCCCGGATTCATCGAATCGCATTCCCATCCAGTACTCAGCGGGATCATGACTCAGCCTCCGGCGTACTGGATCGCACCGTATGTGGGCTACCCGAAGTGGAGTGACGTCACCGCGCTGTTCACCAAACTCCAGGCGGAGGCGCCCGCAGGGGAGACGTTGCTGTTCAACGGTCTCGATCGACTCCTCCACGGCTGTCCCGAGCCCGAGGCGACCGATCTCGATGCCTTCTTCCCGGATCGGCCGGTGTTGGTCGCCGACAACTCGGGTCACGCGGTGTACCTGAACACGACTGCGCTCGAGAAACTGGGCTGGGTCGAGCATCCTCCTGCCGATCCGGTCGGAGGGTCCTTCGCTCGGAAGGCCGACGGTTCGCTCACCGGCGTCGCCTACGAACTTCCGGCGGTGATGCAAGCGGCAACCGGCCTCCTCGGTGGCGTCATCACGAACCCGATCGCATCGGCGGCGCAGTGGTACTCGCTCATGGCCGGGAATGGCATCACGTCCACCTCGGAGATGACCTACAACACCACCTTGAAGTCTGCGTTCGAGACGATGGCCGGACTCTCGAATTGTCCGCTTCGTCTGTCGCTGTACCACGTCTCCACCGACGCGGCATGTGGTGCACCGTTCGAGTCGACGGTGTCATCCGAGATGCTCGTCAAGCGGGGAATCAAGCTGTGGGCCGACGGATCCCCGTGGGTGGGGAATGTCGCACTGACCTTCCCGTATCTCGATACTCCTGTGACCAGAGCGGCGGGTATTTCTCCCGGGATCCCGGGCATCGACGTCATGAACTATTCGCGTGAGCAACTCGATGCGATTCTCGATGAGCACGCGTCGGAGGGATGGCAGATGGCGTTCCATGTGAACGGCGATGCCGCGTTCGATGTCGTGCTCGACGCGTACGAGGCGGCGCTCACGAAACACGGGCTCCTCGGGACCGATCATCGGTGGCGCGTCGAACACCTCGGTGGGGCCCGCACCGATCAATTCGCCCGCGCCGCCAAGCTCGGGGTGGTCCCGTCGATGGGGCCGTTCCAATTCCAGTATTGGGGCGATCTGCTCGACGGTCAGATCTTCGATCATGAGCATGGTTCGCAGTGGTGCAGAGTCAAAGATGCGACCGATGCGGGGCTCCGTCCCTCGTATCACAATGATGGCTCGGTATCGCCGCCGTCCCCGCTGGACAACATCAAGACCTGTGTGACGAGATCGACGGATTCTGGTGCGGAGCGCGGACCCGAACAGAAGGTCACGCTCGATCAGGCGCTGCGCGCCCAAACGATCGATGCCGCGTTCGTGCTCGGGCGCGAGCACGAGATCGGTTCGATCGAGGTCGGCAAGCTCGCCGATTTCGTCGAACTGTCGGTGGATCCGTACGACGTTGAGCCGATGCATCTGAGCGATGGGATCTCGGTGCTTGGCACCTGGCTCTCGGGAGAGAAGATCGACCTCGTCGCATTCGAGAAGGCGGCGGGCATCGTCGATCCCGCTCCCCATATGCACCTCGCCACGATTCACCGCCGCTGTTGTTGACCGCCTTTGACGTCGACCGGCGTGGCGAGTGGTCGTGACCGCGTCAGTACAGGGTCAGCGCAAGGATGACCGCGCAGGCGATGCCGTAGATGCCGATGATGGTGCGAAGTGTCGTCGGGTGGAGTCGGCGAGCGAACCGAGCACCGGTCCAGCCGCCGATCAATGAGAGCGGCGCCATGAGGGTGACGATCCACCACTGAACGGGGCCCCAGATCGCAAAGATGATCACGGCACTCATATTGATCACGAATTGCATCACGCTCTTGAGTGCGTTCAGCCGTTGCAGATGATCGCTGACAGTGAGTCCGAGCGCAGCGAGCAGGATCACGCCGAGCACTCCACCGAAGTAGCCGCCGTAGATCCCGGCGATGAACACCGTCAGCATCGATGCGCCGTCGTGGTGGAACGGCTCGACCTCGCCGGTGTCGACATTGGTTCGGGCGAGGCGGCGCTGAAGTCTCGGCTGGGCGAGTAGGAGCGAGGCAGCGAGAAGGACGAGAACGGGTACGAGGGCCTTGAACACACGCTCGGACGTCGTGAGAAGGAGAACGGCACCGATCAGCGACCCGACGAATGCGGGTGGGAGGAGGAGTCGGATCCGCGCCCGTTGGTCGGTCAACTCTCGGCGGTAGCCGGCGATGCCCCCGAGGTAGCCGGGTACGAGCGCAAGGGTGTTGGTGACGTTGGCCGTCACCGGTGGGAAGCCGACGGCGATGAGCGCCGGAAACGACAGAAGGGTCCCGCCACCGGCGATGGCGTTGACGCCACCGGCGAGGAATGCCGCGGCGGCCAGAAGGATGATGCCGGCAGCGCTCGAATGATCCATGGCCGCCGATCGTAGGTTGCTACCGTCGCCGTGGGTGTACGAGGAACTTCCTCGAAGACAGCGCACTGGGGGGTCAATGGCGATCGTCGAATCTTCGATGAGTGGGAACGGGATCATGACGGTGACCCTCAACGATCCAGATCGGTACAACGCGTTGACTCCGGATCTGATCGATGGACTCGCCGCGATCATCGCCGCGATCCGTCGTGATCGAACGGTTCGTGTCGTTGTGCTCACGGCGAACGGCCGGGGCTTCTGCGCAGGGGCGGACATGAGTGGCACGGGGGGTGTGCCGGAACGCTCTCGAGGTCGCGGCCCGGTCGGGTTCGTTCACGAGATGCAGGAGCATCTGATGGAAGTGGTGCTGGCGCTCCATGAACTGCCTCAGCCGGTGATCGCCGCGATGCACGGAGCGGTTGTCGGCGGCGGATTGGCACTGGCGCTCACGTGTGACTTGCGCATCGCCACCGACGATGCGTTCTTTGCGTCACACTTCATTCGCGTCGGCCTTTCGTCCTGTGATCTGGGAACGAGTTACTGGTTGCCGCGGATCTGCGGTCCGACGATCGCCGCGGAGTTGATGCTCACGGGTCGTCGTTTCAGTGCCGACGAGGCGCTGGAGTACGGGGTGCTCAACCGGGTGACGAGTGGCGAGCAGTTGATGGCGACGGCCACCGAACTCGCAGAGATGATCGCTGAGAATTCCGAGTTCGGCGTCCGAATGACCAAGGTCGGGATGTGGGCCAACCTCGATGCGTCGAGCCTTCGCGCCGCGATGGAACTCGAGAACCGTACGCAGGTGCTCGGCACCTTCACCGGAAACATGACCGAAGCGGGGGAGGCCTTTCGAGAGAAGCGGGCCCCAGAGTGGAAGCCGATGTGACATGCCTACGCAACGATTGAACGGAATCGATCTCTATTGGGAACGAGCGGGAGAGGGGCCGCGCCTGTTGATGTTCAACGGCTCGGGTTCCACGATCGAGCGGATGCGACCCTTGTTCGAGGTCCTCGCCTCACAGTTCGATGTCGTGCTTCATGATCAGCGGGGATTGGGTCGCACGGAGATCCCCGCCGGCCCCTATTCGATGGCGGACTACGCCGCCGACGCCGTTGCGCTCGTCGATCATCTCGGATGGCCGACGTTCAACGTGTTGGGCATCAGTTTCGGCGGAATGGTGGCACAGGAGTTCGCGGTCACCGTTCCCGAACGCGTCGAGCGTCTGGCGCTCTTGTGCACGTCTCCCGGTGGAGCCGGTGGATCCTCGTATCCGCTGCACGAGTTGCGTTCGATGACGGCGGAAGAACGGGCGGAGGTGTCGATGACGATCATGGACACCCGCTTCACGCCGGAATGGCTCGAGTCGCATCCGGCCGACAACATGTTTGTGCAGGGAATCAGGGGCGAGTACGGCCCTGCGAGTGGGTCCGAGGCCGAACGTGGCGAGATCGAGCAACTCGCGGCTCGACGCACCCACGACGTATGGGATCGATTGCCGGCCATCACCGCGCCGACGTTCATCGGCGCGGGTCGCTACGACGGAATCGCCCCACTCTCCAATAGCGAGGCGATGGCTCGAAGGATCCCGAACGCGGAACTCCATGTCTACGAGGGAGGCCATGGGTTCTTCGCTCAGGATGCGAGTGCCTTCCCAGAGATCATTTCGTTCCTGGCCTCCTGAACGCGGTGGTCAGCCCATCTGGTTCATGAACTGATTCAGGTCGAAGTACTCGCGCCACTTTGCGATCTTGTCGCCTTCGAATTCGAAGATCCCCAGCACGGGTAGTGAGATTTCTGTTCCATCTTCCTTCTCGAAGATGTCGACACGTTCGGTGACGACGGTCGAACCTTTCGACAGCATCGTGTCGATGCGGAAGATCTTGACCTTGAGTCCCGCCGTGAATCCGTCGATCATCATGCGGATGGCTTCGTGGCCCACCATGGGGTCGACCGGAATGTTGTGGTAGATG
>CAZMJK010000115.1:0-6254 GCA_964566555.1 uncultured Bifidobacterium sp.
CGGGGTGCCCGATCAGCCCCGCAGCTACGCCATCCGCACCTACGGGTGTCAGATGAACGAGCACGACTCCGAACGCATCGCCGGTCTCCTCGAGGCCGATGGCTTGGTCCGCGCCGAATCGGACGAGTCCGCCGATGTGGTGGTGTTCAACACCTGCTGCATCCGTGAGAACGCCGACAACAAGTTCTACGGCCACCTGGGTCGGTTCAAGACGCTCAAGGAAGAGCGTCCCGAGATGGAGATCATCGTCAGCGGCTGCCTCGCCCAGAAGGATCGGGACCAGATCGCCGCTCGCGCTGGTCACGTCGACGTCGTGGTCGGCACCCATAACGTGCATCGAGCGGTCGAGCTGCTGCATGAGTCCCGTCGATCGGGTCCCATCACCGAGATCTGGGACGAAGCGCTCGATGACGAGGCGACGTTCCCCTCGGCCCTCGCCGTGCGCCGGGAGGTGGATTGGTCGGCGTGGGTCACCATTCAGGTCGGCTGCGACAACACCTGTGCGTACTGCATCGTCCCCTCGGTCCGCGGCCGCGAACTCAGCCGACCGTTCGGCGAACTGCTGTCCGAGGTCGAACGGCTCGCCGCTGATGGTGTTCGCGAGATCACCTTGCTCGGACAGAACGTCAACTCCTATGGCCGTGATCTGACCAGCGTCCGTCGAGCTCTTGAGCCCGCGTCCGATGATGCCGACATCGCGGGTCGGGCATGGACCGCTGATCGTCGCGCCCGTCCGTTGTTCGCCGATCTCCTGGCGGCGGTGAGTCAGGTCGACGGCATCGATCGCGTGCGGTTCACGAGCCCCCATCCCAAGGATCTTCGAGAGGACACCATCGCGGCGATGGCCTCGAATCCCTCGGTCTGTCCCCATCTGCACTTCCCTTTGCAATCGGGGAGCGACCGCGTGCTCGCCCTCATGCATCGCGGCTACACCGCCGATCGCTACCTGGAGAAACTGGCGGCCGCCCGGGCCGGGATCGCCGACCTTGCGGTCACCACCGACATCATCGTCGGCTACCCGGGTGAGACCGATGCCGATTTCGAACGGACCCTCGAGGTCACCGCCGCCGCCGAGTACGACTCGGCGTACACCTTCATCTTCTCGCCCCGCGAGGGGACCGAAGCGGCAGAGCTCGTCGATCAGTTCTGCGACCCGGCGGTGGTGGCCGATCGTTTCGAGAGATTGCGGGTGGTGGTGGAACGATCGGCGCTGGCCAAGCACATGGCGCGCATCGGCCGCATCGAGACCATCATCGTCGAGGGTCCATCGAAGCGCGACCCCGAGGTCTTGAGCGGACGCACCGCCCAGAACAAGTTGGTGCATTTCCGTTCCGAGCGCCCGTTGCGGTCGGGGACGTTGGCAACCGCGCGCATCACCGATGCGTCACCACATTTCCTCCGGGGTGAGTTGGTCGACGTGTTGTCGGTGTCGCGCCATCGCACGCGATTCGCGGTCACCGCAGGGTGAGTTCGGCGCAACGGTTTCGTCCGAGCGGTCGACATCTGGCGCTCGTGGGACCAACCGCGTCGGGGAAGTCGGCGCTGGCGTTCGCGCTGGCGCAGCAACACCACGACATCGAACTCGTCACCGTCGATTCGATGCAGGTGTATCGCGGGATGGACATCGGCACCGCCAAACCGACGGCGACGGAGCGGGCCACGGTCCCGCATCATCTCCTCGATGTGTGCGACCCCGATGAGGACTACACCGTCGCCCGGTTCCAGCGGGAGTGTCTCGCCGCGTTGGCCGAGATCGAAGCACGCGGTCATCGGGCGATCCTGGTCGGAGGTACGGGGCTCTATCTGCAGGCGGTCACCGATGATCTCGACATCCCAGGGCGATTCGCCGAGGTGCGGGCCGAACTCGAGCGGGAGGAGGAGACGGCCGCATTGTTCGCACGACTCGAACAACTCGATCCATTGGCGGCGTCACGGATGGAGTCATCGAATCGCCGACGGGTCGTGCGCGCCCTCGAGGTGACGATCGGCAGCGGGAGACCCTTCTCCTCGTTCGGTCCTGGACTCGAGGAGTATCCAGCGGCACCGTTCCCCGTCTTCGGCCTCGATATCGAACGGGAGGCCCTCGACCGCCGGATCGCCGGTCGCTACCGCCACCAGATGGACGAGGGGTTCCTCGATGAGGTGCGCGCGCTCGTGGCCTCTCCGCGAGGACTCGGTCGGACCGCCCGTCAAGCACTGGGCTATGCCGAACTCCTGGCCCATCTCGAGGATGGCATTCCTCTGGATGAGGCGCTGGAGACCGCTGTCACCCGCACGAAACGGTTCGCTCGACGTCAGCAACGGTGGTTCGGGCGTGACCCTCGCATCAACTGGATCGCAACCACCGGAGAGGAAACCGGGAATCTGGTGGCCCAACTCGCTCGCGGGCTGGTTGACTGAGCAGATCATGAGACTCAGCAAGCACCACGGATTGGGCAACGACTTCGTGATCGCCCTCGAGGAGGTCAACGGTCCACTGCACGGCGATGCGTCGTTGGCGCGCTCGTTGTGCGATCGACGCCGAGGCGTGGGCGCCGATGGGTTCATCATCGGCGAGCGACTTCGGGGTGCCGCCGCTCCTGATGGGCGGCCCATCGATGTCGTCATGCACCTATGGAACGCCGATGGCAGTCGGGCCGAAATGAGCGGCAACGGCATTCGCTGTCTGGGTCAGGCCCTCGCCATGGCCCGTGACGACCATCAGGCCACCTACGCCGTGTCCACCGATGGGGGCTATCGGGAACTGGTCGTGCACGACGATGCCGCCCATCGCCTCGCCTCGGTGAGCGTCACGATGGGTCCCGTCGCCGATGGTCCTGCGATTCCCGACGCGGTGACCCAGCGTCTTGGCGACGCGCGTCACGAGACCGCTGATCTGGGGAACCCGCACCTCGTCGTACTCGTCGCCGATCTGCGCTCGGTCGATCTCGTGGGAACCGGATCGTGGATCGAAGCGCAGTTCGACGCTGGCATCAATGTGGAATTCATCGCGGTCGGTGCCGAATCCGATTCGCTCGACCTGCTCGTGTGGGAGCGGGGTGCAGGGGTGACCGAGGCCTGTGGCACCGGTGCCACCGCCGCCGCGACGCTCGCGCATCGATGGGGACTCGTCGGACGAGAGGTCAAGGTGAACATGCCGGGTGGTTCGGCCGAGGTCATCGTTGCCGCGTCCGCCGAGGGCGAGCCTGTGCTCATCGGGCCGTCGCAACACATCGCCACCATCGAGCTTCCGGATGCCTGAACCGACCTCTCCCATCGTCGGTGATCATCGAGGTGGCTTCGGGGCCTTCGCCGGCGAGAGTTCGGGGCTCATCGACCGCACGTTCCGCGAACGCATCGTCCTCGTCGGCGTGACCTTCCCCCACGAGGACGAACTCGATACCGAACGCCATCTCGAGGAACTCGCACTCCTCGTGGACACCGCGGGGGCCGACAGCATCGCCCGGGTGGTGCAGCGGCGTCATGCCCCTGATCCTGCGACCTATCTCGGAAGCGGCAAGGTCGAAGAGTTGCGGACGCTGTGCGAATCGGTCGATGCCGACACCGTGGTGTTCGACGACGAGTTGTCGCCGGCGCAACAACGCAATCTCGAGAAACTCCTCGGACGATCGGCCATCGATCGCACGGCGGTGATTCTCGACATCTTCGGCCAGAACGCGCACAGCCTGGAGGGAAAGGCGCAGGTCGAACTGGCACAGATCCGCTATCGACTGCCGCGTTTGCGGGGAAAGGGCAAGCAACTCTCACGTCAGGGCGGTGGGATCGGGGCGCGGCAGGGTGGCGGTGAGACGCAGCTCGAAGTGGATCGTCGTCGACTGTTGCGCCGGATGCACAAGCTTGAAGGAGATCTGCGTGAGATCGCCCGAGTACGCGACACGCAGGCCAAGGCACGTCAACGTTCGCGCCTGCATCGGGTGGCGATCGTTGGCTACACCAATGCGGGAAAGTCGACGCTGCTCAACACACTGACCGACGCCGGTGTGCTCGTCGAGGATCGACTTTTCGCGACCCTCGACGCCACCACTCGTCGCCTGCAGTTGCCGGGAGGCGAGACGGTGCTGCTCACCGACACCGTTGGTTTCATCACCAAGCTGCCCACGCAACTCGTCGAAGCGTTCAAGTCCACGCTCGAAGTGGTCGTCGATGCCGATCTTCTCGTCCACGTCGTCGACGGTTCTGCTCCCGACCCCGAGTCGAACATCGATGCGGTGGATCGTGTGCTCAACGAGATCGGCGCCGCCGATGTGCCGCAGATGTTGGTGGTGAACAAGGTCGATGTCGACCCCGATGGGGTGAAGGCGGTATTGGAGGATCACCCGGGTTCGGTGGCGATCTCGGCTCGGACGAATGACGGAGTCGGTGACATGTTGCGCACCTTGGCCGATCGGCTGCGCGGTCTCTCGACGATCACCGAACTGCTGATCCCATTCGAACGCGGTGATCTCCTCGCCGCACTGCACCGCGAAGGTGAAGTGCTGGTGGAGACCGCCACCGAGGAGGGAATGTCGGTGCGGGCTCGACTCGACGAGGTCGCGGTCAGTCGGCTCCGCGAGTACGTCGTGAGCGGTCAGACTCTGCGGTCATGAGCGCTGGATTCACGCCCCCTCCCTATCCGTACGATCGACTCGACGCGTTCAAGGCGATCGCCTCCGCCCACGACGGCGGCATGGTCGATCTCTCGATCGGCGATCCGTTCGATGCCCCGCCGGCGGTGGTGGTCGAGGCTCTTGCGTCCTCGTCCAGTGAACGGAGCTACCCGGCCTCGATCGGCGTTCCCGCCTACCGCGACGCGGCGGCGGCGTGGATGGAACGTGAACTCGATGTCTCGGTGGCCCCCAAGAACATCGCTGCCTGCATCGGAACGAAGGAATTCGTGGCCGGTCTGCCCCATTGGCTGCGTCTCCGTACCCCCGATCGCGACACGGTGCTGTTCCCGGCCATCAGTTACCCCTCCTATGCGATGGGAGCGGAACTGGCCGGCGCGCGGGCGGTCCCGGTTCCGGTCACCGCTGATGGTCGCAGCGATCTCGATGCCATCGACCCGGCCGATGCCGCGCGAGCGCTCTGCCTGTGGGTGAACTCACCGGGGAACCCGACCGGATTCCTCGACGATCTCGAGGCGGCGGCGCAGTGGGGAAGAGCGCACGACGTTCCGGTGGGAGGGGCGTCGACGCACGATCCTCGAGCACGGACTCGATGGCGTCCTCGCCGTCCATTCCCTCTCGAAGCGTTCGAATCTCGCCGGGCTGCGCGCCGGGTTCTACGCAGGAGACGGCGACCTCGTGCACTACCTGTCGGAGTTGCGCAAGCACGCCGGGTTCATGGTGCCCGGACCGGTGCAGGCCGCCGCGGTCGCCGCCTGGAACGACCAGGCCCATGTCGAGCTCCAGCGCACTCGCTATCGGGAACGTCTCGAGCTCTTTCGAGACATCCTCGCCGGCCTCGCGGTCGAGGCTCCGATGCCCGGCGGAGCGTTCTACCTGTGGGCTCCCGCACCCGACGGCGATGCGTGGGCGCTGGTCGAACGCTTGGCGACCGACGGGGGCGCGTTGGTCTCGCCGGGGGAGTTCTACGGACCTGATGGCCGCGGTCATATTCGGGTCGCCGTCGTGCAGTCGATCGAGCGTCTCGAGCTGGTGGGTCGGCGTCTCGGACTGCGCTGACCGCCGTCACGGCTCACGATCGGGAAACCGAGCGCGGACGATGACGGTCGGGGGCGGTAGCCTGCGCCGCCATGGCCGAACTTTCCGCAACCATCGACGAACTCTGGAACAACCGTGACTCGCTGACCGCCGGCGATGCCGATGCGGTCGCGGCGGTGGGCGAGGCCATCGCGCTGCTCGATGCGGGTGAGGCCCGAGTCGCCGAACTCGGTGCCGACGGTGAGCCGATCGTCCATCAGTGGCTCAAGCACGCGATCCTGCTCTACTTCCGACTCTCGCAGATGGCCACCATCGAACTCTCGCCGTTCGAGTTCGCCGACAAGATCCCGCTCAAGAGCGACTTCGCCGCCGCCGGTGTGCGCGTGGTTCCCGGTGCCTCGGCCCGCTACGGGTCGTTCCTCGACCGCGGCGTGGTCATGATGCCCAGTTACGTCAACATCGGCGCCCGCGTCGGGGCCAACACGATGGTCGACACCTGGGCCACCGTGGGGAGTTGCGCGCAGATCGGGGCCAACGTGCATCTTTCGGGTGGCGTCGGCATCGGTGGTGTGCTCGAACCTCCGCAGGCGGCACCGGTCATCATCGGTGACG
>CAZMJK010000116.1:0-6225 GCA_964566555.1 uncultured Bifidobacterium sp.
GCCGACACTGAGGGTCCCCGAAACCACCGAACCGCCCTGTGGTTCGGCTTCGTCCAATTGCCGGCGCCGAAGCACCGCTCGCATTCGAGCAACCAACTCGCGCATCCGATAGGGCTTCGTGACGTAGTCGTCGGCACCGACTTCGAGACCGACCACCGTGTCGATTTCCGAACTCTTCGCCGTCACCATGATGATCGGGACATTCGATCGGGACCGCAGCTCGCGGCAGACATCAATACCGGAAACCTTCGGCAACATCACATCGAGAAGTACGAGATCCGGCTCGACGGTGTCGAAGAGGTCGAGTGCTTCTGCGCCGTCACGGGCGATCGTGACGCGGAACCCCTCGCGTGACAGCCCGATCTCCAGCGCGTCGACGAACGAGTCCTCATCCTCGACGATCAGAATCGACGTCATGTCAGACATTCTCCGATCCTTGCGCGGCAGCGTTGTTCAGGGTCGATTCCGAAGAGTCGCGATCAACCGACAACGGGAAACGCAGTGTGAACGTCGAACCTTCACCCAGACGGGATTCGACCTCGATCTGAGCACCGTGATTCACGACGGCGTGGCGGACGATGGCCAGCCCCAATCCGGTACCACCGGTCTGACGACTCCGGGCTTGGTCAACGCGATAGAAGCGCTCGAAGATACGGTCGATGTCGCGAGTGGGAATGCCGATTCCATGGTCGGCGACCCGAACTCGGACTTCGTCGTCCGCACCCGCCACGGAGACATCGATCGTCGTGCCGGCGTCGGAATACTTGATGGCGTTGTCGATCAGATTTCCGATCGCCGACAGCAGTTGGCGGCGATCACCCTTGATGGCGTGAGACGTTTCGGCCACGACGACGTCGACCTCGACCCCGGCCTGACGAGCTGCCGGCCGCAACCTCTCCACCGCCTCACAGACCACTTCACCAAGTTCCACGGATTGGTCTCCGACTTCGTCAACCGTCTCGATCCGCGAGAGTTCGATGAGATCTTCGATGATCTGCGCGATTCGCATGGCCTCGGCATGGATACGACTCGCGAGACGCTCCACCACCACCTCGTCGTTTTCACCCTGGAGGGTCTCGGCCAGGAGTCCGATCGCGCCTACCGGGGTCTTCAGTTCATGGCTGATGTTGGCGACGAGATCGGTGCGAATGGCCTCGAGTTGCTTCCGGTCGGTGATGTCCTCGACGAAGGCGACCGAACCCGGGTTCCCGGCCCCCTGCAACGGAACGGTGGACACCGCCACCGTGCGCTTGGGAGGCCCGAAGAGTTCGATCACGGTCGATGCCTCGCTGCCGGAATTCGATACTCGGATCAACTCGTTGACCGCCGCACCCACGAGTGCGTCGCCGTGCCGCGCCTCGAGGAATGGCAATGAGGCGGAATTGGACTCGATCACCGTCCCCTCGCCATCGAAGACCATCACCGCGATCGGAAGGGCGTCGATCGAGGACTGCAATCGGGCTCTCGCTGCCTCGCTTTCGGTCAACTCGGATCGAAGAGCGCGAATGGCCCGTTCGATGACGAGAACGACGTCCTCGAATCGAGCGTGGTCGAGTTCAGCCTCCGTCGCCACACCGAGGTGCACCGCGGATGTCACGAATTGGTTCCGCTGCGAACGATTCCAGAGGAACCGAGAGACGACCGTCGCAAGCACTGCAGCAACGACTGCGATGATCAGCGCGACCGCGACTGATGCATTCATTGCTCGGCGTCGGTCTCCGGGGGCGGACTATCGAATTCAACCTCTGCGGCGAGCGTTCGACGAGCCTGCAGTCGAGCCGCCCCCGTCTGCTCGGGAAGCCAACCGGTGACCATGTACTGGACCCGCTGGCCGATGTTGACCGCATGATCACCGATTCGCTCGTAGTACCGACCGATGAGAGCCAATTGCACCGAGGCCTGCAGACCGATGTCGTGAGTGGCATGAGACTCGAAGATCGCCTCGATGTAATCGCCGTGAATCGTGTCGAGTGCATCGTCGATGTCATCGATCGCCACGCCGAGGCTCGCATTGCGCTCCGCATAGGCATCGAGCGCCAACTTCATGAGTCGTGATGCTTCCTCACTCATTCGCTCGATGAGGCCGCGGAGTTTCGGATCGAGGGTAACGCCGTAGATGCGACGCGCACCCTTCGCCACATTGACCATCAGGTCTCCAGAGCGCTCGAGTTCACCCGTGAGCCAAAGGCCGGTCACGATCGACCGGAGATCCGATGCCATTGGCTGCTGAAGCGCCAGTACGTGGTAACAGTGCTCTTCGATCCGCAGTGAGAGGTCGTCGAGTTCGTCATCGGACTCGATGAGGAGTTGCGCCCCCTGCATGTCGTTCGCCAGAAGCACCTCAGTACCTCGGGGGATTACCTCACCCACGAGAGCGCCGAGACGCACGATGTCGTCCCGAATTTCGTCGAGTTCCTGGTGAAAAGTCTTGCGCTGCTCAGGCATGACAGCTCCTTAGCGAGTTGCGGATCGGACGGTGAATCGGGTGTGTTCCGACATCAGCCGAACCGGCCGGTGACGTAGTTCTCGGTGCGTTCGTCGGACGGAGCCGAGAAGATCTTGTCGGTCGAGTCGAATTCGACGAGGACTCCCGTTCTCGTATCACTTGCGGAATTCACCTCAGTGGTGAAGAAGGCCGTGCGATCACTCACGCGCGCAGCCTGCTGCATGTTGTGAGTGACGATGATGATCGTGTACTCGGACTTGAGTTCCTGCATTAGGTCCTCGATACGCGCGGTGGCGATCGGGTCGAGCGCCGAGCACGGTTCGTCCATGAGGATCACTTCGGGTTCGACCGCAATTGCCCTCGCGATACAGAGGCGCTGTTGCTGACCGCCCGAAAGCCCCATTGCCGACTTCTTCAGTCGATCCTTGACTTCATCCCAGAGCGCCGCACCTCGCAAGGCCTGTTCCACGATGTCATCGAGGTTCCCCTTGTTGCCGGCGAGACGCGGTCCGAATGCGATGTTGTCGTAGATCGACTTGGGGAATGGATTGGGCTTCTGGAACACCATCCCGATTCGCTTACGCACCTCGACGGGATCGATTCGTGCATCGTAAAGATCGACGCCGTGATAGAGGATCTTGCCTTCGACCCTCGCCGATTCGATGAGATCGTTCATGCGATCGAAACACCGAAGCACCGTCGACTTTCCGCAGCCCGACGGTCCGATGAATGCGGTGATCTCATGCTGACGAACCTTGAGATTCACATCTCTGACCGCACGGAAGTCGCCGTAGTACACATCGAGATCACGGACGTCGAACACCACGGAGGCTTCCGGCTGCTCAGCGACACCAGTCGACGAGGCGTCCTCGCTCATCTGTGCGGTGGATTCAGGAGACATCGGTGCGTCCTCTACGTCGGAGTCGTGGGTTTCGGTCACGTCTTGAGGCTAGGTCGATCAGGCTGCGTGTCGTCGAGCCACCCTCGACGACACCACTCGAGCGAGAATGGTCATGGCGAAGACGATGGCAACGAGCGTCAGCGCCGCTCCCCATGCCCTCGACTGCGCCGCTTCGAATGGCGTCTGCGCGTTGCCGAAGATCTGAACAGAAAGCGCGGTCATCGGGCCGTCGAAGATGTTGAGATTCAGATTCCGTGCCGCCCCGATCGTGAACACCAACGGGGCGGTCTCCCCTGCGGCGCGCGCGATCGCAATCATCACCCCGGAGGTGATGCCACCGAATGCCGCCGGGAGGACCACCGTCACGATGGTTCGCCACTTGCGGTTTCCGAGGGCGTAACTCGCCTGTCGAAGTTCGTCGGGGACGAGTCGAAGCATCTCCTCGGTCGAGCGGATGATGATCGGGAGCATCAGACAGCCCAGGGCGAGGGAGCCACCGAACCCGTTCAGACCGAACGAGAGGGTCCAGATCGTGTAGATGAACAGACCCATCACGATCGACGGCACACCGGTCATGACGTCGGCCATGAATCGGATGAGACGAGCGATGCGACCCTTTCCCCCGTACTCATGGAGGTAGATCGCCCCCAGGATGCCGAGCGGAATGGCCATCACTGCGGCACCCAGCGTGATGAGCAGGGTCCCCACGATCGCCGGCCCCATCCCTCCACCCGCTTTACGGGTAATCGTCGGGAGGTCCTCGGTGAACCACGCCACCGAGAGTTGGCTGATGCCCTTCATCACGACGTACCCGATGACGAGTGCGAGCGGAACAACCGCAACGATCAGTGCTCCAAGCATCCAGATCGATGCGAGTCGATTCTTGATCTTGCGCGATCGACTTGTGGTCGCTTCGAGCAGGAGGCGTTCGACCTCTGCATCCATCAGATCCGCCATCTCACGCCCCCTGACTGCGACGGTCGAAGCGGCTGACGATGCCGCGGGCAGAGACGTTCACGATGATGGTCACCCCGAAGAGCACGACGCCCAGCCCGATGAGCGCAGCGCGGTGGGTCCCCGATGCCTCGCCGAACTGATTGACGATGACTGCAGCCATCGAATCACCGGCTTCGAACAGATGCGTGGTGATCTGGGCCTGTGAACCGATGACGAGGGCGACAGCGATGGTCTCTCCCATTGCGCGGCCGAGACCGAGCATCACCGATCCGACGATCCCACCGCGACTCCAGGGCAGCACCGCCGCCCGGATCATCTCCCAGCGGGTGGCGCCCATTCCGTATGCGGCCTCCCGTTGCGCGGAAGGAACCGTCGCGATCACTTCGCGGCTGAGCGAGGTGATGATGGGCGTGATCATGATCGCCAAGATGATGCCGGCGGTCATGTAACTGCGTCCGCTCTCGCCGTTGAAGAACCAACCGAGCACCGGAACGTCGCCAACTGCCCCATTGATGGCCTTGTACACCGGCTGAATCGCAGGGGCGAGAACGATGATGCCCCAGAGTCCGTAGACAACTGAGGGGATCGCCGCGAGAAGGTCCATCGCGTACACGACCGGCTTGCGCAATCGACGAGGCGCGGCCTCGTTCGCATACAACGCGATACCGAGACTCACCGGGACGGCGAGAACCACCGCGATGATCGAGGACAGGACCGTTCCGTAGATGAACGCGAGTGCGCCGAACTTCCCGTCCGCAGGCACCCATGTGCTCGATGTGATGAATCCGAACCCCTCCTCCCGGAACGCCGGCCATGCCTCGCGGGTTGTTGAGACCGCGATCAGCGCAAGGATGGCGAGGACGACGAGACCGGCGAGGAGAGCAACGCCCTTGAAGATGGAGTCGCCGCGTCGTCCGGTCGTGGGTTCGAGGAGAGACGAAGCGTCGCCCCCGCTACCGGGGGCGACGCCACTGTCGTGGGTCAGAAGCGTCACAGGGACGTTCTAGCCCTGAATCTGGGTGATCTGCGCAAGGGCCCGGTCACGAAGACTCGTGGGCAGCGGAGCGAAGTCCACGTCCTTGGCCAGATCCTGCGCCTCGGTGAGGAGGTAGGTCAGCCATCCCTTGATCGCAGCGGCATTGGCCGAGGGGGTGGCGTAGACGATGACGTAGGTCGGAGCCGTGATCGGATAGGCCTCGGCCCCCGCCGCATTGAGCGGGTTGTACGTGAGGTCGTCCTTGATCGTCGCACCGGCAAGAGCAGCCGTTGCCCCCGCCAGCGTCGGGCCCACGAACTTCCCGTCCTTGTTCTTGATCATCGCGGTGACCAGTTTCGATGCGTTCGCATCGGAGAGGTCCACGTAACCGATCGCTCCGGGAGTGTCCTTCACGATCTGGGCCACACCGGCATTGCCCTTGCCCGCCTGAGCCTTCGGCCAGGCGACGGTGTCACCCGCCGTTGCGGTGAAGATCGACGGCGCCGCCGCTGCGAGGAACTTCGAGAAGTTCGAGGTCGTGCCCGATCCGTCCGAGCGAACAGCGACGGTGATGGTGGTGCTCGGCAAGGTCACACCCGGGTTGTCCGCGGCGATGGCGGCATCGTTCCAAGTGGTGACGACACCCATGAAGATCTTGGCGAGGGTCTCGGGCGAGAGCTTGAGTTCCTTGACGCCCGAGAGGTTGTACGACACCGTGATCGGAGCCGCAACGGTCGGGAAGTACAGGAACGGACCTTTGAAGTTGGCCTTCTCGTCATCCTTGACGAGGCTGTCGGAACCGGCCCAATCCGAGGTGCCGGCAGCGAGATCCTTCTTGCCCTGACCCGATCCGACGGCGTTGTAGTTCACCGTGACGCCCGAAGCCACGGTCTTGAATGACGCAATGGCATCTTCATAGAAGTTCTTCGGGAACGTGGCACCGGA
>CAZMJK010000117.1:0-4936 GCA_964566555.1 uncultured Bifidobacterium sp.
ATTCGTCGGCGCGGAACGGACGATGGAACCACATGGCGTGGTCGAGGCTGGCCATGAAAACGTTGTCGATGGGGCCGAGGGCGTGGGGGAGCAGTGCCGTGTCGAGCAACGTCATGTCCGAGGCGTAGGTCAGGACGCATGCGTGGAGGACCGGATCATCGGGCAACGAGCCGGTGGCCTTCATCCACACCCGCTGGTACGGGGGAAGTTCGCGATGACGGTCCTCGGGCGACCAATCGCAGTTGCGGAGATCGAAGGGGAGATCGAGTTCGAATCGGTGATCGTCGTGCTGTGCTGCGACCTCGGCCCATCGCTCCTGCACGGTGGGGAGGGTCTCGGGAGCCGGCACATCGGGCATGGGGGCGGAATGATCGAACCCGTCCTCGGGAACTTGGAAGGAGGCCGAGAGGCTGAAGATCGCACGACCATGCTGGATCGCGGTGACCCGCCGTGTGGTGAATGACAGGCCATCGCGGATGCGCTGCACCTCGTAGAGGATCGGAACGCGCGAATCGCCGGGGCGCAGGAAATAGGCGTGGAGCGAATGGACGCGGGTCTCAGGTTCAACGGTGCGAGCGGCAGCCACCAGTGCTTGACCAGCCACTTGGCCACCGAAGACGCGCTGCTGTTCCGACGGAGGACTCACTCCTCGGAAGATGTTGACCTCGATCGGTTCGAGGTCGAGGAGTGTGAGGAGAGCGTCGACAGCGGCCTGGGTCACCGTCTCAATCTCTCACATTCCCGCCCTTCCCGTCGCCCCGATCGGGCGCAGGGTCGCCACCGACAATGTCGCGACCGATAGGGTCCGCGCATGGCTACGAACTTTCCGCAGGGATTTCGATGGGGTACGGCGACGGCGGCTCATCAGGTCGAGGGAGGGAATTGGAACAACGACTGGTGGGCATGGGAGCACGCCCCGAACACGCCGTGCGAAGAGCCCAGTGGCGACGCAGTGAATCAGTTCCACCTGTACGACTCCGATATCGCGCTCTGTGCCGCGCTCGGTTTCGACAACTATCGGTTCTCGATCGAGTGGTCTCGTATCGAACCCGAACCGGGGGAGTTCTCGATCGCTGCGCTCGATCACTACCGACGGGTTCTGGCCTCGTGTCATGCCCATGGAATCGAGCCGGTCGTGACGTTCCATCACTTCACAACACCCCGATGGGTTGTCGCGCAGGGCGGTTGGCACACGGCATCGACGGTCGATCTCTTCCTCCGCTTCGCCGAGCGAAGTGTTGCCCATCTCGGCGATCTCATCGGCACGGCGTGCACGATCAACGAACCGAACATCGTGTCGTTCATCGGGTACCAGATGGCCTTGTTCCCTCCGGGGGTCTCCGACGACGCGCAGTTCGCTGCGGCCAATGCGAACTTCATCGATGCCCACCGCCGCGTCGTTCCCGTCCTCAAGGCGGGTCCTGGCGATTTTCCAGTCGGCCTCACGCTGTCGATGGCCGATTACCAGGCGGTACCCGCCGACGATCCCGACGCCATCGCTCGCCGTGATCACATTCGGTTCGTGTCGGAGGATCAGTTCCTCGACATCGTGGGTGACGATGACTTCCTCGGAGTGCAGGTCTACAGCCGCACTCGAGTCGGAGCGAAGAGCGTTCTCGGTCCGGAAGAGGGAGTGGCCACGCTTCCGATGGGGTACGAGTTCTGGCCCGATTCGCTCGCTGCATGTCTTCGACGAGCCTGGGAGTACACGGGTGGTTCGGTGCCGCTTCTCATCACGTAGAACGGAATCGGCACCAACGACGATGAACAGCGCATCGCGTATGTTCAGCGTGCTCTCGAGGGCGTGTTGTCATGCATCGACGATGGGATCGACGTGCGGGGCTACACCTACTGGAGCCTCATGGACAATTTCGAATGGGCGTTCGGCTATCGACCGCGATTCGGGATCATCGAGGTCGATCGAGCAACCCAACGGCGTCGAGTCAAGCCCAGTGGTGAGTGGCTCGGCGCCATCGCTCGAGCCAACGCGTTGTAAACCTGCGCGCGTAGGCGGGCGAACGTCGAGAGGCTCGACGGCGGGCCACTAGGGTGGAATCCGCTCGGCTCGAGCGCGAGGAGCACCCCTGATGAGCCACGAAATCCGCCACGAGTTCCCCGCGTCCTCGCACACCATCACGCCGCTCCCCGAAACGTCGGGTGTTTTCGGCAAGCTCGTCTCGATGATCCGCACCCGGGGTCTGCGCTACGCGCTCGTGGCCGCCGTGAATGTGGTCATCGGCCAGAGCCTGCTTCTCCTCTTCCAGGGAGTGATGCGACCGAGTTGGGCCAATGTCATCGCAGTCGGTATCTCCGCAGTGCCGGCCTACTACATGAATCGTGCGTGGGTGTGGGGCAAACGCGGCAAGAGCCACTGGAAGCGGGAGGTTCTTCCCTTCTGGTTGTTCACCGCCGCGGGCCTGCTGCTGTCGACGGCGACCATCTGGGTCGTCCACAAGTTCACCGAAAGAAAGTTGATCATCAACTTCTCGCAGTTGTTTGCGTTCGGCATCCTCTGGGTGATTCGTTTCTTCGTCTTGGACAAGTTGTTCCATGTCGAGGTCTTCGAGGACGACCTGCCGGATGAGGACTGACTGATGGATCGGTCGATGCGAGAGGCGGCGGAGGCCGCACGCGGGTTCATGCCGCCCGACGAAGGACTCGCGCTTCACGAGGCTGCTCTGCTCGTTGGAGCGGGCGCTTCGCCGATGTTGGAGATCGGGAGCTACTGCGGAAAGTCGGCGGTGTATCTCGGTTCTGCGGCGAAGGAACGCGACACGATTCTCTTCGCGCTCGACCATCACCGAGGTTCCGAGGAGAATCAGCCCGGCTGGGAATGGCACGAACCCGATCTCGTCGATCCCGAGGTTGGCGTGATCGACACGTTGCCCCGCTTTCGTCGAACGCTGTTCGACGCAGGGCTCGAACAGACGGTCGTCGCCCTTGTCGGTGATTCGCCCACGATCGGTTCCCGCTGGCGCATTCCTCTGTCGTTCCTCTTCATCGATGGGGGGCACGGAAGCGAACCTGCCCATCGGGATTTCGAACTCTGGACACCGTGGATCGAGGACGGAGGCATCCTGGCCATTCACGATGTCTTTCCGAATCCCGCCGACGGTGGTCGACCTCCATTCGAGATCTACTGTCGAGCCATCGAATCCGGAGACTTCATCGACGTCTCCGCAACGGGATCACTGCGCGTTCTTCGACGCGTCTGAGTTCCGTCAGTCGGCGCGGTCGTTGATGGCGTCGTCGGTATCGATCTCAACGAGCGGTGGGAGCGCGTCGTGGTCGATGAAGAGCCCCGAGGCCGGAGAGGTGCGACTCAGCGCGTCGGCGGCGAGGATGATGGCGGCATCGGTGTAGGTCGTGCGCTCATCGGCCGGGAAGTGGACTTCATCGGGGAAGACGATGCCGGTCCAATAATGACCGTCCTCGCAGCGGAGTTGCTGGGCCCACGAGAACAATGAGAGCGCGTGCTCGCGATTCCCAACCGAGAGTTCGGCGATGAGACACTCGCATGTCTCCGCTGCAGTGATCCAGGGTCGATCACTGACGCAACGAACTCCGCGACCCTCGACCACGAAGGTGGCCCTGCGTTCATCGAGTCGAGTTCGCGCCTCGGCGCGTGTGAGCACTCCGCCAAGGACCGGGTAGTACCAGTCCATCGCCCAGCGGGCCTTGGGGGCGAACGCGTCGGGGGCGTTGCCGAGGCAATGCTGGCGGATGACGTGCGCGAGTCGTGCGGCGCTGAGCTCCCAATCGGGACGCTCGTGGCCCAGCAGTTCGGCGATCGCGATGGCGCACCGAAGGCTGTGGCAGATGCTCGAGGAACCGGTGAGCAGAGCGAATGACCACGGGGTGCCGTCGGCGTGACGAGCCCACAGGATCTCGCCGCGAGGCGTTTGCAGATCGAGCACGAAATCGATGGCGCGCTCCACCACCGGCCACAGTGTTTCGACGAATCCCGGATCGCGTGCGACCAACCAGTGATGCCAGACGCCGGCGGCGATGTAGGCGATGGTGTTGGCGTCGAGTTTGTCCTGTTCGATGCCGTCAGCCAGGTAGTACTGGTGCCACGAACCATCGTGTCGTTGACTGTCGACGAGCCACTGATACGCGTGTTCTGCTTCGGTGCGCATCCCAGCGAGATCGAGGGCCATGGCGGCTTCGATGTGGTTCCACGGATCGGCGTGCCCGCCGGGGTACCAGAGGATCATCCCGTTGGGTTCCTGCCAATCGGCGATCGCTTCCGCGGTTTGGCGCACCTGCTCCGCAGTGATGATGTCGTCAACGAACGGGATCTCGGTCATCGTGCACCTGCCATCGCGGAATGTCGGATCGGTTTGGTGGCATAGACGACGAGCGACTTGCCGAGCACGGGATTGAGCGCCCGCTCGGTGAGTCGCGTCACGGTTGGTGCCGACATGATGTCCCATTCGAGGAATTTCGTATAGGCCTTCACTGCAGCGTTGCTGTCGTTGCGCGGTCCGACGGCGCAGCGAAGCCACCAATAGGGGGAGTGGAGTGCGTGGGCGCGGTGTGATCCGCCCGGGAGTAGCCCCGCCGATTTCATCTTCTCCCGAAGTTCGGATTCGGCGTAGATGCGAACGTGTCCTCCGACGGACTTGGGCGCGTAGTACTCGTCGGAGAGTCTCCAGCAGATCTTCTCCGGCAACTCCGCCGGAACGGTGATGGCGATCGTGCCCCCCGGGCGAAGAACGCGAATGAATTCCGAGAGCGCGGCGTTGTCATCGGGAACGTGCTCCATCACTTCCGACGCGATGATCCGATCGAACGACGCATCGGCGAAGGGGAGCTTGGTGCCGTCGCCGGCCACCGACGTGCAGGAAAGGGTGGGTGCGATCTCGCCGGCGTCCTTCATCGCGAAAGCCGTCGCCGCCACCTGTTCGAGTTCGGGAATCGCCATGTCGCAGGC
>CAZMJK010000117.1:4993-6176 GCA_964566555.1 uncultured Bifidobacterium sp.
TAGCGCTCGAGCGCCGCGTCGAAGCGCCTCGAAGGCGTGGCGACCGAAACCACAGCCCAGATCGAGCAATCGGTCTCCAGGGCGGAGCCCCAGCCGGTCGTAGTTCGCGGTCAGCACGGATCAGACGTCCGAGCGGGATCGACGTGAACGTTGGAAACGGGGTGCCGCGCCCGCGCCACCGGGGCGACGGGCTTGGATATGTGCGGTTTCGGCGAGCAGAGCTCGGTAGTGCTCGACCGTGCCGGTCGCCGTGTGGCGCCATGTCCAGCGGTCGATGACCCGTTGACGACCTGCGGCACCGATGCGATCTCGCAGCGCCTCGTCGTCGAGGGCGATACGAAGCATCGCGGCGAGCGCCTCGCTATCGCCCGGCGGGACGATCAGTGCGGTGTCGTTGTGGTCACCGACGACCTCGGGCAATGCGCCACCGCTCGTGGCGACGAGGGGGACACCACAACTCATGGCCTCGATGGCCGGGAGGGAGAAGCCCTCGTAGAGGGACGGAACGACGGCGACCTGTGCTTCCGAGTACAGCTCGATGATGCGTTCCTCGGGGACACCGGTGATGAACGTGACGGCATCACGAAGTCCGAGTTCGTCGATGATGCGAGCCGAGGGCCCGCCCTCCTTGAGTCGACCGATGACGACCAATTCGATGTGTCGCTCGGTCCGGAGCTTGGCGATGGCTTCGAGCAGGTAGCGAAGCCCCTTCATGGTGACGTCGGCACTCGCAGTGGTGATCAGGCGTCCGGGAATGCGCTTGACCGTTGGCATCGGCTTGAAGAGATCCTGATCGACGCCGACGGGAACGACGTGGAGTCGGTCGAGGGGGACGTTCTGATCGGCGTGGATATCGGTCAGTGAGTTCGGCGACACGGTGATCACGCGGGGCATCCGTGACGCGACACTGGTCTGCATCTTGGTGAAGCTGTACCAGCGACCCTTGGAGAACCGCTTCCACGCGGTCTCAGCGTGTTCCATCTCGAGGCGGCGGTCGACGGTGATGGGGTGGTGGATGGTGGCCAGCACCGGAAGACCAGCGCGCTCCATCCCCAAGAGTCCGTAGCCCAAGCACTGATTGTCCTGCACGAGGTCGAAGTCGTTGACTCGAGTGCGAAGGTGCTGCCACGCCCGGATGCTGAACGCCAGAGGTTCGGGGAACGAGCCACCGATGAAACTGCCC
>CAZMJK010000118.1:0-4194 GCA_964566555.1 uncultured Bifidobacterium sp.
GACGCGATCGACCATCTCGGAGAACTTGGCTTTGACTTCGGCGAGTGGGAGCACATCGGACATGACCAGAATCATAGTCAGATTAGACCCAAACGCAACCTCTTCGTTTCGTCTCCTCCCGAATGCTCCGACTCACTCACCCGCCCCCGCCGAGAAATTCGCCTGCCATGCCGGAGCGTCCGGGAGAATTCGTGCCATGAGGATCCGCCCAGGAACTCCTGACGATGCGGAAGGCATCGTGGCGATCGCACGACGATCGATCACCGTCTCCGCTGCGACCTGGTACTCACCCGACCAGTTGCAGAGATGGTCGAGTGGATTCTCGACTCCATCGATCGTCGACGCCATCACCACTTCCGAGGCATTCCTCGTGGCCGAGGACGATCGTCTCGCCGGCTTCGCCAACCTGATCACCGCATCGGAAGGGAGGTCGGAACTCGACCTGTTGTACGTCGATCCCGACTTCTCGGGCCGTGGCGTCGCCCGCACCCTCATCATCGCGATCGAAGACGAGGCGCTCGCACGCGGCATCGCAGACCTCTGGGTCGATGCGTCCATTCCCGCAACCCAAGTCCTCGAGGGCCTCGACTACGTATTCGAAGGAGTCAACCGCAAGCACCTCGGCGGCGTCGACTTCGAGAACGTCTGGTTGCGCAAGCGACTCGGGACTTGATCAGACGGGAAACTCCGCATGGAGTCGCCGGGCGTCAGTCTTCGAGTGAGAATCGATACACATTCGTGTCACGGGCGACGAATCCAATGCGCTGGTACAGACGATTGGCCGCTTCACGAGATGGACGAGACGTGAGATCCACCGTGCGCGCGCCGAGTTCGCGAGCCCGATCCAATGCCGCCCGATTGAGGGTCTCTCCGACACCCATCCCCCGGGCGGACTCGTCGACCACGACATCCTCGATCCAGGCCCGCACACCAGTGGGGATTCGAAACCATGCGAGGGTGAGCGATCCGAGAATGCGATCAGCGTCATCGCGATCGACGGCCAGCAACAACACGCTTGCTTCCGACTGACAGATCTCATCGAGATCGGCCTCAGTCGGAGGTGGAGTGGATGACGACAACTGCGGGATCAGCCGGTCGAACGCCTCCACCAATTGTGGGGTCACGTGGGTGGCTTCGATGATCTGCACGTTCGCCATCGGTCCAGCGTAGACACCGGTACCCTCTCTCAGATGCCGGAGACCTCGGGACACCACCTCCCCCACCTGCGTTGGCGCCAGAGTGCCGACGTGGAAGGTCCAGTGCTGCTCGTGGCCTTCGGAGGATGGAACGACGCCGGGGATTCCGCCACCAGTGCGATCGAATTCATGGCCGAGCAGTGGAACGCCGCTGCTTTCGCCGGCATCGATCCCGAGGAGTTCTACGACTTCACCATCACCCGGCCCGAGGTTCGTGTCGACCTCGAGGGCGTTCGACGAATCGACTGGCCGTCAAACGAGTTCCGGGCTGCGCACGTCTCGCCTCATGGTGTCGACGTCATCCTGCTCTCCGGAATCGAACCACAGCTGAAGTGGCGCACGTTCTGCGAACACGTCATCGGCGTAGCGCTGGCCACGGACGCGCGAATGGTCGTGACACTCGGTGCCCTCTTGGCCGAGGTCCCCCACTCGCGGCCGGTCTCGGTCTTCGGCGCGACCTACGACGACGAGAGTGCTGAGGAACTCGACCTTCTTCCATCACGCTACGAGGGTCCGACGGGCATCACTGGCGTTCTCCACAACGCGTGTCGAGACGCTGGCATCCGTTCCGCCGCACTGTGGGCGGCAGTACCGACCTACGTTCCGTCGTCACCATCACCAAAAGCCGCGCTCGCCCTCGTCGATCGAACTGCTCGACTCCTCGATATCACCATCGACACCACCGAACTCAAGTTCGCCACCGACGCTTACGAGCATCAGGTGTCACAACTCGTCGCCGAGGATGAGGAGACGACCGAGTACGTCGCACATCTCGAGCGACGCTACGACGAGGAGCCGAATGCCTTCTCCGACGGCGAGAGTCTGGTTGACGAGGTCGAGCGCTTCCTGCGCGACCAGGACTGAGCGTCAGTGATCGTCGTTCAGGTCGACGACGAGATGGTCTCCACGCCATACCGGCGTACGCGGGTGATCGAAGTGCACATCGACTGTGGCTCCACTGAACGCATGCGCCGCCAGTGGACCCCACAGATCCTGACCAACGGCCATCTCCGGTAAAGCGTCGAGAGGGAAGAATCCGACATCAGCGGTTTCCAGCGGATGTGGCGTCAATGTGCCGCCCACGGCGCGGCAATGGAACACCAGCGAGTACAACGGGACGCTCGTGAACCGTCGTTGCAGCCCGTCATAGACGGCAAGCAGTTGCACGACCTCGCAGTCGATGCCGGTTTCCTCGCTCACCTCCTTCACCGCAACCTCGGCCGGTGAGTAGCCGATGTCGGCCCACCCCGTCGGATAGAGCCACACCCCCGAGTCGGATCGTTGAACGAGAAGGATCTCGTCGTTGTCGTTCTGCACGATGGCGCCCACCGCGACCTTCGGTGTCTGATAGCCGGGAACACCCACACCCACGGACTTCATCCACTCGTGCACGAGATCGTCGGCATCGTAGGAACTACCTGCGGCGACACGGATCTCCGCCGCAACCGCCAGAACCTCTTCGAAACGCTCCTGCTCGTAGAGACTCTGGGTGAAACCCAATCCGGTGCGGGCAATCCCCGCGAGCGCTTCACTCCACCGAACAAGGTCCTGCGGTGTCACCGGATCAGCCATGGCCGCACGCTACCGGTCGCGATCAGTTCCCGGCGGCCCGTTCCAGCGAATAGAGCAATGACCGACGGATCTCTCCGAGATAGTCGTGATCGGTGATCTTGCGGCCCTCGGAATCACGCACATAGAACGAGTCGACGGCGTCGGTACCGATCGTCTGGATCTTGGCCGAGGTGATGTCGAGGTCGAGTTCGTGGAGTGCGCGGGTGATGCGCCACAGCACACCCACGCCGTCCGGCGCCCGCACCTCGAGCACCGTCGCATCGTGTGAGAGGTCGTTGTCGACGATCACCTCGGGATGGGTCACCAATCCCGGCAGCCGCCTCGGCCGGCGATAGGTCTTCGATCGCTCATCGAGTCGCGCAGCGAGTGCCAACCGGCCGTCGAGTGCCTTCTCGAGATCGCGAATCACGCGATCCCAGGGGATCTCGGCGGCGAAGTTGCTCTGTACCCGGAACTGCTCGAGGGCCATGTGGTTGTCGGCGGAATGTGCCGCCGCCTCCAACACAGTGAGTCCGTTGAGCGAGAGCACTCCGGCGACGCGGGAGAACAATCCGGGACGGTCGGGACTGATCACCACGATCTGATCGTCGACCGCTTCGATGATGCGACGACGTTGAGCGAGTAGGTCACGTTGATGGGCGGTCGGGAATCCGGTGTCGGTGGCGTCGGCCACCGAACCGCCCGAAAGCACATGAGCGACTCGATCCACGAGCACACCCACCAACTCTTCCTTCCATGAACCCCATGCGGCCGACCCCGTCGCCAACGAATCGGCTTCGGTCAGCGCATCGAGCAGCCGAAGACACGTCAACGAGCCGACCGAGTCGGCAACAAACGTGATCGTCCCATCATCGGAGAGATCCCGTCGAGTGGCCGTATCAGGAAGGAGTAGGTGATGGCGACACATCTGTTGCAACATCGAGGTGTCGTCGGCATCGAATCCCATTCGAGGGGCGATCTCGGCGATCAAATCGACGCCCACATCGGTGTGATCGCCGGGACGACCCTTGCCGATGTCGTGCAAGAGGGTGCCGACCACCAACAGATCCGGACGATCAACGCGATCGACCAGCGCCGCGGAATTCGCAGCGGCCTCGCACAGATGTCGATCGATGGTGAAGCGGTGGTAGGCGTTCCGCTGCGGTCGGCAACGGATCACCGACCACTCCGGGAAGATTGGCTCCCACAATCCGCGCTGATCGAGCGTCTCGACAACCTCGACGGCTGGGCGTCCAGCGAGGAACAGTTCGACGAAGAGGCGGCGGGCCTCTTCGGTCCATGGTGTCGACAGCGGTTTGGAATCGACGAGACGATCAAGAGTGGAACGCTCGATCCGAGCGTCGTTGCGCGCGGCGGTGACCGCAACCCGTAACACCAGATACGGGTCGTTCGCCGGTTCGGCACCAGCGGCCAGCGCGACGCAACC
>CAZMJK010000118.1:4204-6077 GCA_964566555.1 uncultured Bifidobacterium sp.
CGCGAGGGTCCATCGAGGAATGAACGCACGCGGAACCACAGTTCATCGCTCACCCATGCGATGGTTCGGGCCGCCGTCGATAATGCCCGCATGAACACATCGGCATCGTCGAACCCCAATGCGGCGGCGACGGCATCCTGCTCTTCGAGCAGCAGGATGTCCGAATGGCGTCCGGTCCGCCGCTGCAGCTCGACCCGGGCCGACAGCACCACCTCGTAGGCCTCGGCAATCGCATCGTGGTCGCCCGGCAACAGGGTCATCCCGGCGAGTTCCGCCCACCCGATCGCATGGACATCGCGCAGGCCACCCCGACCGTTCTTGAGGTCGGGTTCGAGAAGGAACGCCACTTCACCCGATTCCTTGTGTCGCTCGCGAACCCGAACGTCCATCTCGTCCAACCACCGTTTGGACCGCTTCTGCCAGAGTTCACGACCCTTCGTCGCGAGATCCTCCGACAATCTCTGATCGCCGGCCAAGTGGCGGACCGAGAGGATCGCTGTCGCAGTGTCGAGATCGTCGGAGGCCAGAGACAGCGTTTCCTTCACCGATCGAACGGCGTGACCAAGTTTCACTCCTTGATCCCAGATCGGATACCAGATGCGTTCCGCAAGGTCGGCAACACCGACTTTGG
The DNA here is from genome assembly GCA_964566555.1 of uncultured Bifidobacterium sp. Taxonomy (GTDB): domain Bacteria; phylum Actinomycetota; class Acidimicrobiia; order Acidimicrobiales; family Acidimicrobilacustridaceae; genus Acidimicrobilacustris. Next base: position 4,836 of record CAZMJK010000118.1, read on the forward strand.
GGTCGTGGATCAGATAGACGTCGATGTCACTTCCGGGCGAAAGTTCCGCCCGCCCGTACCCCCCGACGGCAACGAGCGCGGCACCCGCGTCGGGGCCACCCGCGTTCGACCACAGCTCTCGCATCCACGCGTCGACAGTTTCGGAGAGCAGAGAGCAGAACGACGCGCCGCGACGTGCGGAGTCCTCGAGCAGTTCCTTGCGGTCGAGAAGGGGTGACATGACGAGCCGACGGAGTGACGAGCGGATCAGACCGCTTCGTCACCCAATTCGCCCGTGCGGATTCGGATGATCTTCTCGACCGGCGAGATCCACACCTTGCCGTCACCGATCTTGCCGGTTCGCGCCGCGTTGACGATGATGTCGGCCACCTGGTCAGCGAGATCATCGGGCACCACCGTCTCGATCTTCACCTTGGGAAGAAGATCGACGACGTACTCCGCACCGCGATAGATCTCGGTCTTGCCACCTTGACGGCCGAAACCTTTAACCTCGTCGACGGTCATCCCGTGAAGACCAGCCGCCTTGAGCGCGTCCTTCACATCGTCGACCTTGTGGGGCTTGATGATTGCAGTCACAAGCTTCATATCAGGCACCGTAGCCCTTTCGTTGTCCGGTTCTGCCGTCGGCGGAACCGTTCGTTCAATTGACGTTCAGTTGACGAGTCAGAGACGGTCCATGCTTCCGGTGCTGCCGAAGCTGTAGGCCGTTTCCGCGTGTTGGCTGTAATCGAGACCTTCGTTCTCTTCTTCTTCGGTGACCCGCATGCCGATCGTCTTGTCGATCGCCTTGGCGATGATGAACGACACCACGAAGGAGAAGACCATCGTGACGACCGACGCCACGAACTGGAACCAGAGCAACTTGGCTCCGCCTCCGAGGAACAGGCCCTCGTGCTCAACGAGCGGGTTGATCGATGCGTCGGCGAAGAAGCCGAGCAGAAGCGCACCAACTAGACCGCCGACAAGATGCACACCGATCACATCGAGGCTGTCGTCATAGCCGAACTTGAACTTGAGTTGGATGGCGAGGACGCACAGCACACCGGCCAGGAAGCCGATGATGATCGGCGACATTCCGCCGACGAAACCCGCACATGGGGTGATGGCTACGAGTCCTGCGACCGCACCTGATGCCGCACCGAGAGTCGTCGCCTTGCCGTCCTTGATGCGTTCGAACAGCAACCATCCGAGCATTCCGGCCGAGGCCGCAAGGAACGTGTCCCTCAGTGCGGGTGCGGCGCC
>CAZMJK010000119.1:0-437 GCA_964566555.1 uncultured Bifidobacterium sp.
GAGACAGGTCTCACCGTGACCAAATGGGCTGGGAAGCTGTACGAGATCACGGCGACCGCCCCTGACATGGGCTGGAACCTGCGGGTCGAAGCGTGGTTGGCCGAGTCCTGGGACGGGGAACTTCGCTTCGACGATCCGGACGGCATCGTCGAGACGGCGGCCTGGGTCGATCCGGTGGAATGCGGAGTCCGTCTCAACGACGGTGCGCCATGGGTGGCCGAACCGGTGCTTGAGTGGCTCGTGCATCGATGGATCGACCCTCGGGTCTTCTCCTATTCGATCGCCGGATCGGACCGATCGTCCTTGGTGGTCACGCGCGTGTGAGTGGCGAACACGACGTCGCAAGCATCCTGCACGTCGACATGGACGCGTTCTTCGTCTCGGTGGAACTGCTCGACCAACCGGAACTGCGGGGGAGACCCGTGGTCGTAGGTGGC
>CAZMJK010000119.1:447-6076 GCA_964566555.1 uncultured Bifidobacterium sp.
CGAACGGGGAGTGGTCGCGGCGGCGTCCTATGAAGCGCGGGCGTTCGGGGTGTATTCGGCGATGTCCTCCGTGCAGGCGCGTCGCCTCTGTCCGCACGCAGTGTTCCTTCGCGGTCGGTATCACCGATATGCAGAGGTGAGCGCGCAGGTGATGGTCATCTTCAAAGACGTCACCCCGCTCGTCGAACCCCTGTCGCTCGATGAAGCCTTCCTCGATGTCGGAGGAGCCCTTCGATTGTTCGGGGATGCGCCTTCGATTGCGAGATCGATTCGTCAACGAGTCCTCGACGAACAGGGGCTCACGTGTTCGGTGGGAGTGGCGGGGACGAAGTTCGTGGCCAAACTCGCGACCGAAGCGGCGAAACCGAAGGCGACGAAAGAGGGTCCCCAGTTCGGTTCGGGAGTGCACGTGGTCGAGCCGGCCGACACTCTTTCGTTTCTTCGACCACTTCCCGTCGAGTCGTTGTGGGGGGTGGGACCGGCCACGCTCACGAAACTCCATCGGATCGGCGTCCTGACGATCGCGGACCTGGCGGATCTTCCCGAAGAGAACGTGGTCGCGGTGCTGGGCCGCGCACAGGGGCGGCACCTTCATGCACTGGCCAATGGGCACGACGATCGCGCCGTCGAGCCTGATCGAGCGATGAAGTCGATCGGTCACGAGGAGACGTTCTCGAGGGATCATCATTCGAGAGCGACCCTCGACCGCGAACTCGTGCAGTTCGCCGATTCGGTTTCATCTCGTCTACGGGCCCAGGGCGTCGTGGGTCGGACGGTGCAATTGAAGATTCGCTTCGGTGACTTCTCGACGATCACGAGGTCGATGACGTTGCCCGTCGCCGTCGATGATTCGCGTTCCCTGCTCGAGACCGGACGCGAACTCCTCGAACTCGTCGATCCGTCGCAGGGCGTTCGTCTCCTCGGTCTTTCCGTCAGCGGGTTGAGCACGGACTCGTCCCGGCAACTCTCCCTCGACGAGGCGATGACGGGTCCGAGTTGGCAGGAGGCCGACCGCACGATCGACGAGATCCGTGCCCGTTTCGGTGAGGATGCCATCGGCCCGGCGATCGCCGCCGGCCCCGATGGACTTCGGAACAAGCGCCGCGGCGCTCAACAATGGGGTCCGGACGCCGAGCAGAGCTGACCGTTCGATGAACGACGCGGCCCCGGAACTGGGGCCGCACCGGACCTGCACTGCCCTGCCGTTGTGATTCCGAGGCGTCCGTGGGACAATGGGGGTCCATCGTTGGGACAAGGAGCAGGTGGAGTGCCGCTTTCCGAGGACGAACAACGCATCCTCAGCGAGATCGAGCAGCAGCTCTACCAGACCGATCCGGGTCTGGCACGAGACATTGCTGACACCACGGTGTACACCGCGGCGTCGCGCGGATTGAAGTGGTCGGCGCTCGGCTTCGTCGTCGGTCTGGTGGTCCTCGTGCTCACCCTCGGGATCGGTGAGGTTCCGATCTTCGCCTTCGGCGGATTCCTCATCATGTTGGGCTCGGCGCTCGCCTTCGAACGAAACGGTCGTCGTTTGGGCAAAGTCGGTATGCAGCAGATGACGCAGTCGGTCAAGGCCGCCGGATTCCGCGACGCTCTCGGCAACACCCGGTCGCGTCTGAAAGATCGCCTCCAGCGCGAGGACGAGGACTGACACTGTCGGAGCAGACAGCACTCGCCATCGACATCGGCGGGACCAAGATCGATGTCGGCGTCGTGAGCCGCGACGGCCAGGTACTCGCGCGCGAACGAGCTGCGACGCCGGCTCATGGTTCGGGCGATGAGATGTTCGACCTCATCGTCGCGTTGGCCGACCGTGTGACCTCGAGCGGTGCCGCCGCACCGATCGTGTGCGGTGTGGGAACCGGTGGGCCCATGACGCTCGGCGGAGTCGAGGTCTCTCCGATCAACATCCCTGCGTGGCGATCGTTCCCCCTTCTGTCGCGCCTCTCGACTGCCACCGGACTTCCGACCTTCATCGACAACGACGCGAAGGCGCTCGCGCTCGCCGAGGGTCGATTCGGTGCGGCGCAGGGGATCGACAACTACCTCGCCATGGTGGTGTCGACCGGTGTCGGCGGTGGCATCGTGCTCGACGGGCGGTTGCTCGACGGCTCCGATGGGAACGCCGGTCACATCGGTCATGTGTGTGTTGATCCGGACGGTCGCACGTGTGGCTGCGGCGCTCGCGGATGCCTCGAGGCCGAAGCGTCGGGAACGGCGATCGCCGAGTTCACCGGCCGACCTGCCGCCGAAGCATCGGCCGAGATCGTCGAGCGAACCGGTCGAATGGTCGGACGAGCGGTCGCAACGGTGGCCAATCTTCTCGACCTTCGTCTCGCGGTGGTCGCGGGTTCGGTCGCACTCGGATTCGGCGAACCGTTCTTCGCCGCCGCCAACGACGAGGTCGCCGCTCGCGCTCGGCTTCAGTTCTCCTCAGGGTGCGAGGTTCGGCGCGGAGGTCTTGGTGCCGATGGCCCGCTCGTCGGAGCGGCATCGGTCGGTTGGCGGGGACTCGATCGGTAGGATCGGGCTGTGACCGAACGACGTTCCTCGCGCTGGATGCTCGCCGGCGCAGTCGCCGTGCTCCGCCACCCATCGTTGTGGTCGACGGCGCTTCGTCAATTGGTGCGGTTGGCGCCGCGCGGTTGGTGGAGACGAGCGCCGTTCCTTCCGTTGCCCGATGCCGCCTATCTGCGCTTCCGATTGGTCACGGCGTACGGCGGTTCGGGGGGAGACCCTCGCCCGGAGGACCTCATCACCTACTTGCACTGGTGTCGGGCATGGCCCGAGGTGACCTCCTGAACGAGCGGGGATGGTTCAGGACAGGTACTGATCGCCCGAGGCGCGCACGGTGATGTCGCTGATCGACACCCCCCATGGCTGGTCGATGACGTAGAGGATCTGCTCCGCCAATTCCTCGGGGGAGATGGCCCAGTAACGGATGCTGTCGCGATCGGTGAGGCCCTCGGATTCGCCCGGTGACATGAACTTGACCGCGTTTTCCCGGAACGACGTCATGTTGGGACCGAGGATCCCGATCATCGCGTCGCCGTTCACGATGGAGGCCCCGAGGTTCGTTCCAAGGACACCCGTGGGTTTGACCGTGGTGACCTTGATGCGTCCCTGTGACTCGATTCGGAGCGATTCGGACAGGACGTTCACCGCTGCTTTGGTGGCGGTGTAGATCGCCGATCCGGCGACGGGGACGTTCCCGTAGATCGAGGAGATGTTGACGATATGGCCACGTCCTTGTTCGATCATCTGGTCGTGAACCGCCGAGATGCCGTGGACCACACCCTTGAAGTTGATGTCGATGCATCGGTCCCAGGCCTCGGCCGCCGCGTCGTGGTCCGACCAGAACGCAAGGGGCATGATGCCGGCGTTGTTGACCAGAACATCGATCGAGCCGAAGTGTTCGACGCAGGCGGTGGCCATGGCCTTCATCTGCGTCGCGTCGGTGACGTCGGTCGTGCAGGCGTGAACGGAGCGGCCCTGCGAACGCAGATCGGCCGCGAGCGCAGCAGCACCGTCGGCATCGATATCGGCGGCGAGAACGTGTGCGCCGCGGGCCGAGGCGAGTTCGGTGACGAGACGACCGAATCCGCTCGCGGCGCCGGTGACGATCAGTGTTCGATTGTTGAGATAGCCATTCGTGGCAGCGGTCATGGGGGTGAAGGTATCTCCGGTCGGTAACCTGCGCCGGTGGCTGCGTGGGACATCGTGAGGGCCAAAGGGGAGGCACGGGGCTTTCACGGTCTCGGCGTGCCCGACGGGGCTCGCAGATCGGTGCGTCTCTTGGAGGTGAGTGGGCCGGCGTTGGCACTCGGCTCCACCCAGCCGATCGATGATGTCGATCTCGACGTCGCGCGAGCGCTCGGGGTGGATGTGTTCAATCGTCAGAGCGGCGGTGGCGCGGTGCTGCTCGATCCCGGCGCCCAGATCTGGATCGATGTCGTGATCGGCCGGTCCGACCCGTTGTGGAGTGACGACGTCTCCGTCGCGTCGCAATGGCTCGGTGACGTGTGGGTCGCTGCTCTGCACGCGGTGGGGATCGAAGGGCGAGTCCATCGGGGTGCGATGGTGGCGACGGGGTTGTCATCGGTCGTCTGTTTCGCAGGACTGGCGGCCGGTGAAGTCACCGTGGATGGAGCGAAGGTCGTGGGCATCTCGCAGAAGCGCACGCGCGCGGGTGCTCGTTTCCAGTGCTCGGTGCCGTTGCGATGGGACGTGTCGCGTCACTCGTCGTTACTGGCCCCCGGAATCGCCAGGAAGAACGGCGATCTCGCTGCGGTCAGGGTTCACCCGGCGACACTCGGCGACCCGGCGTTCGATCTCCGAGATGCGTTCATCGACGCACTTCCCTGATCGACGTCAGGTGTCCTTCGAGAGACGGTCGAAGCCGTCGAGGTAATCGCCGGCGAGATGGCCTCCGTCGACGGGAAGATCAGCGCCCGTCACCATCGCGGCCAGATCGCTTGCAAGGAAGACGGCGACTCTGGCGATCTCATCGGGTGAGGCCTCACGGGGCAGGGCGCGGTTCGTCGAATAGTTCTGGATCGCCGCGCCCAGTCCCATCAATTGTTCGCCCCATGGTCCGTACATCGCCGGATTGCCGCCAGCTGGGCAGACGGTGTTGACGCGGATCCCCGAACGTCCCAGTTCGAGCGCGGCGGCGTGGGTGAGGCCTCGCATCGCCCATTTGCTCGCGGTGTACGCGCTCAGACCGTTCATTCCGTGCATGGCGTCGATCGACGCGATGTTGATGATCGAACCGCCGCCGGTGGCGCGCATATGAGGTGACACCGCGGCGATCCCTGCGAACGCCCCGGTCGCATTGACGTCGACGACACGGCGAAAGGTCTCGATCGAGGTGTCCTCGATCGATCCGATGTGGAGGATGCCCGCATTGTTCACGAGTACGTCGATGCGGCCGTGAGCGGCGATGACCTCGTCGACCACGGTGGTCCAGCGGGCCGAATCGGTGACGTCGAGTGGGGCGAACGAGGCCTGGGGCCCGAGTTCCTCGGCGCAGGCCCGACCCTCCTCGACGAGGACATCGGTCACCACGACCCTGGCGCCCTCGTCGACGAATCGACGGGCGATCGCCGCACCCGTGCCCCGGGCGGCACCGGTGACGACCGCGATTTTTCCGCTCAGCAGCATGGAGTCCCCCCGTTGAGGCCGCCCGATGGGGTCGACCCTAGGGCCCTGAGCGGGGCATCGGGGGAGGGGGTACTTGCGAAGTGGGGGAAAGTGGGGCAAGATACCACTCCGTAGGGGCCCCATGGGGGGCCGTGGTGGAGGAGTCGCAGGCATGTTCGTTGGGACGTTCGAGCATTCGCTCGATGACAAGGGCCGAGTGGTCCTTCCCGCGACCTTCCGCGCCCAGTTGGTCGACAAGGGGTTCCTCTCCCAGCTCGATCGCTGCCTCGGTCTGTGGACCGAAGAGGGCTTCACCGATATGGCCGGCCGTCTCCAGGACAAGGTCCGATCGGGGGAGACCAGCCAGGAGTCACTCCGCGCGTTCGCCGCGAACGCCCACGAGGTTCGACCCGATTCCCAGGGCCGAATCACCATTCCGCAGCGCCTCCGCGACTTCGCGTCCCTCGACCGGGAGGCCGTGGTG
>CAZMJK010000120.1:0-6017 GCA_964566555.1 uncultured Bifidobacterium sp.
GGTTTCCTTCCCGGCGACCTCATGGCCCAGGTCGACCCGTATCTGCGTCCGTTGTACGACGCGCTCTACGACATGCTCGATGCGGAGGCGGTGCAACGCATGCTCGAACGCGGCACCGTCGAAGTGGCGCCGTTGGCGTTCATGCGTGGTCGCACGCTCAACGGGTCGTTCATCATCCTCGACGAGGCCCAGAACACGACGCCGGAACAGATGAAGATGTTCCTCACACGTATCGGATTCGGATCGAAGGTCGTGGTGACCGGCGATACGACGCAGATCGACGTGCAGGGTGGTCGCAGTGGTCTGCTTGATCTCGAGCCGGTGCTGTCCGGTATCGATGGTCTCGAGTGGGTTCGCCTTTCGGCCGGTGATGTCGTGCGTCATCGCATCGTTCAGGACATCGTGAGCGCGTACGAGAACGCGTCGCAGCCTTGAACGAACCCCCCCGTCGACGAAGGCTCAAACGGCGCGGACCCGCAGACGGTGTCGTCACCGTGTTCGTCTCCGATGAACAGAGCGCGTTCCCGATCGATGTCGATCGGTGGCAGCAACTCTCGTTGGCGGTGCTGGCCGACGAGGGAGTCGAAGGGGAAGCGGAACTCTCGGTGATGTTCGTCGATGAGGCGACCATCAGCGATCTCAATCGCCGATTCATGGAATCGAGCGGCCCGACCGATGTCCTCTCGTTTCCGATCGATGGCGAGCCCAATGTGCCCGGCCGATGGCCCGATGCTGGTGGCCCCGGACCCGATCGCATCGAGAACGACCCCGAGGATCTGCCGCTCCTTCTCGGCGATGTCGTGATCTGTCCGGTGGTGGCGGAGCGCAATGCGCCCACCCATGCCGGCACCACCGATGACGAGCTTGCGTTACTGGTGGTGCACGGCATCCTGCACCTCTTGGGGATGGATCACGCCGAGGACGACGAGCGCGTCGAGATGCAGCGACGCGAGCAGGAGTTGCTCGCAACCCATTACGGCGCGCTCACCCGAGACCCGTGGTCGAGCACATGACGATGTTGGCGGCAACGTTCACCTCCTCGGACGGGTGGATGATCTTCGCGATCTTCGTGCTCCTCGCGGTATCGATCTTTCTCTCGGTCGCCGAGACCGCGCTCACTCGCATGACGGTGTCGAAAGCCCGGGCGATCCACGAACATGGCGGTTTCGGCGCCAAGCGGATCCTTCGCCTCGTCGCCCATCCCGAGGAATTCCTCAACGTCGTGTTGCTGGTCGTGCTCGTCTGCCAACTCGTGCAGGCCACGCTCGTCGGTCTCGTCGCCGATTCGTTGTTCGGTCCGTGGGGTCTCGTGCTCGCCACGTTCGTGAACGTGGTGGTCGTGTTCGTGATTGCCGAAGCGATTCCGAAGACGTGGGCGGTTCAACACACCGAACGAGCGGCGCGTCTGTCGGCGCCCGGAGTGTGGTGGATGACGCGGTTCTGGCCGTTCCGTCTCATTGCCAAAGCACTCATCGGATTGACGAACGTGATCATTCCCGGGAAGGGGTTGAAGCAGGGCCCGTTCATCTCCGAAGCGGAGATCCTCGCCCTCGCCGATCAGGCGGTGTCGGCCGACATCCTCGAAGAGGAAGAGCGGGAGCTCATCGAACAGGTCATCGAGTTTGGCGACACGATCTGTCGAGAGGTGATGGTGCCGAGGCCCGACATGCTGGCGATGTCGGACGCGCTCACCGTGGCCGAGGTGCTCGACGCGGCGCTGGCGGCGGGGCGCAGCCGAGTGCCGGTCTACGGCGAGGGCATCGACGATGTGACGGGCGTGGCCTACGTCAAGGATCTCGTGCGGGCGACGCGCACCGGGCGTGATCGTGTGCCCGTCTCTCGGTTCGCTCGTCGGGCGTTCTTCGTCCCTGAAACGAAACTCATCTCCGAACTGTTGTCGGACATGAAAGTGCGTAAAGCACATATGGCGATCGTGATCGACGAGTACGGCGGCACCGCTGGTTTGGTCACGCTCGAGGACCTGATTGAGGAACTGATCGGCGAGATCGTCGATGAGTTCGATCACGAGGATCCGATGGTCCAGCGTCTGCCCGGCGGGGGATTGCGGGTGCAGGCTCGGATGTCGATCGATGAGGTGAGTTCGTTGGTGGGGGAGAATCTGCCCGAAGGTGACTGGGACACCATCGGGGGCTTGATGTTCCACCTGCTCGGCCATGTGCCGTTCGAGGGGGAGAGCGTGACCGAAGGATCCTTCCGACTTCGGGCGGAACAGGTGAAGGGTCGTCGAATCGGCATGGTCAAGATCGAACGGTTACCCGAGTGAAATCCGGTTTCGCTTCGATCGTGGGTCGACCCAATGTGGGGAAGTCGACACTGCTCAACGCCATCCTCGGCCAGAAGGTCGCCATCACCTCCGATAAGCCGCAGACCACGCGCACTCAGATCCGCGGCGTTCTCAATCGGCCCGACGCGCAGGTCGTGTTCGTCGATACGCCTGGCATCCACCGGCCTCGCACCTTGTTGGGTGAGCGGTTGAATCAGTCGGCATCGGAGATGACGAGCGGGGTCGATGTGGTCTGCCTTGTGGTCGATGCGACCGCGCCCATCGGTCCCGGTGATCGATTCGTCGCCGAAAAGGTTCCGTCGAACGCGATCGTCGTTGTGAACAAGACCGATCTCGCCACGCCCGATGACGTGCTCGCCCAGCTGGCACGCGCCGCCGAGCAGATCGATGTGTCGGCCTACTTCCCGGTTTCGGCCGTCACCGGGAAGGGCGTCGATGCGCTGGTGGCCGAGATCCTCTCTCGCCTGCCCGAAGGGCCGCTGTGGTACCCCGATGACATGGTCACCGATGTTCCCGAGGCGTTCTGGGTGGCGGAACTGGTTCGGGAACAACTGTTGGCCGTGACCAATGACGAACTCCCGCATTCGATCGCAACACGAGTGGTGGAATGGGAATGGCCCCGTATCCGTTGCGAGATCCTCGTCGAACGCGACTCCCAGAAGGGGATCGTGATCGGCCACAAAGGTTCGGTGTTGAAGAAGGTCGGGATCGCCGTACGCGAGCAGTTGCCGGAAGGCGCCTATCTCGAACTGTTCGTCAAGGTCGACAAGGACTGGCAACGCAAAGCGGGCGCGCTCGATCGCCTCGGGTTCTGAACTGCGCCATCGGCGGTGCCACCGTCAGTCCGAAGCGGTCAGTGCCGAGAGGAACGCTTCGACCTCGGCGCGGTCCTTCGAGCGCCGCATGGGTGGTAGGGCGTTGATGAACGACCAGCGATAACTCTTGCTGGCGAGGCGAGGATCGAAGACGGCGACCACTCCCCGGTCCGAGGTGGAGCGGATGAGCCGGCCCGCGCCTTGGGCCAGCAGGGTGGTGGCACGAGGGAGGTCGACGAGGCGGAACCCGTCGGCTCTCGCCTGTTCACGACGAGCTTGTAACAACGGGTCGTCGGGACGGGGGAACGGCAACTTGTCGATCGTGACGAGACTCAGGGTCGCACCGGGGACGTCGACGCCCTGCCAGAACCCCATCGTTGCAAAGAGGCAGGTCGACGGTTCATCGGTGAACCGTTCGATGAGCACGGCCTTGGGGAGATCGTCCTGCGCCAGGATCTCGACCTCGAGGCGATCGCGCATGGCCTCGACGGCAGCGTTGAGGGCGCGGAACGACGTGAACAGCGCCAGCGTGCGTCCACCGGCGGCGGCGATGAGCGCTGCGAGCTCGTCATGCATCGCCGCTTCCCACGAGGTCGCACTCGGTTCGGGGAGGTCAGTCGCGCAGTAGAGGATCGACTGCTGTGCGTAGTCGAATGGGCTGCCCACATCGAGGCGGTCGAACTCACCATCGGGGGCGCCGGTCTGTTCCGCCGTCGCTTCAGGCAACGTCGCACTGGTGAGCACGACGGTCTGGCGACTCCACAAGGTGTCGTCGAGCAGAGCGCCGACATCGATGGGTGCGAGACGCAGAACCGGCGCCTCCTCGGATCCTTCGATCCACGCCACCTGCCCCTCGGCGACACTGCGAACGGCATCTCCGTCTTCGATGAGCGAAGTCGTCGCCTGCATCCCGCGTTGTTTGCGCGCCGCGGTGTCGACCGGACCATCGTCAGGGATGGTCCGCAGGGCGGCCATCGCCTTTTCGAGTCGACCGCGCGCGAGGTCGAGGACGCGTACCGGTTCACCCGTGAGCTGTGTGCGTATGCGGGAACCGATCTCCTCGGCGAGTGCGTCACGCCACAGCCGAGCGCATTCGTCGATATCGGCGATCAGTTCCGGGTCGGCGAGAACGAGGTTGAGGGTACGTGCGAGCGCGGTGAATCGCCCGGGTGTGAGTTCCACGCCGCTGGTGGCCGAGATCGTGTCCTCCAGTTGGTGGGCCTCGTCGATGATCACGACGTCGTGCTCCGGTAGCACCGCGCCGTCGGTGGCCAGATGCATCCCGTAGAGGTGGGTGTTGACGATGATGAGATCGGCGTCAGCCGCTCGTCGTCGGGCTCGTTCCGTGAAGCAGTCCTCGCCTTTGGGGCACTTGGCCGCGCCGGGGCACTCGCGTGGGCCGACACTCACCGATGCCCATGCTCGATGCGAGGGCTCCACTCGCAACTCGGCGCGATCGCCCGACTCGGTGGTGCGCGCCCACCGTGACAACTCCTCGACCTCCTCGGCAACCGACTTGGATCCCATTTGGAGTGCCAGTTGTTCCTCGGCGTCGTCGAGTTCGCGCACGCGTTGCAGGCAGATGTAATTGGAGCGGCCCTTGAGTACCGCCCACGTGAAGTCGTGGTCGAGTGTCTCGGCGAGGAACGGGAGGTCCTTGTCCGCCAGCTGATCCTGCAGCGTCTTCGTTGCCGTGGCGATAACGGTTCGTCGACCCGAGAGGATGACGGGGACGAGGTAGGCGAATGACTTGCCGGTGCCGGTTCCCGCTTCGACCAGCAGGTGCCGCTTGTCCGCGATGGAACGAGCAACGGCTTCGGCCATCTCGACCTGACCGGCTCGGTGCTCGCCGCCGGGCATCGCATCGGCGATCGCATCAAGCGCCGCGCGGGTGTTGGCGGCGAGTCGATCAGATGCGGCCATGAGGACAAGATCGTACCGGTGTGCGGAAGGCCTCATCGGGGTCTCGTGCACTCAGATGAACGCGGCGCGGGCGGTACCATCGCCCGGTGGACATCCCCGGTATCGACCCGACGCGCATCCCCGTACATATCGCTGCGGTGATGGATGGCAACGGGCGATGGGCGACGAGTCGGGGTCTCAAGCGCACCGACGGCCATGCCGCCGGAGAGGAAGCGCTGTTCGACACGGTGGAGGGCGCGCTCGACCTCGGTGTGAAGTGGCTGACGGTCTATGCCTTCTCCACCGAGAACTGGCGTCGCCCTGCTGACGAAGTCCGCTTTCTCATGGGATTCAACGAATCGCTGCTCGTTCGCCGACGTGATGAGTTGCATGCGCGCGATGTCCGGATGCGCTTCATCGGCCGCCGTGACTGGCGGGTGCCGAAGCGTCTCCTGCGTCGCATGGATGAATCGATCGAACTGACCAAGAACAACCGAACGCTGACGTTCACCATCGCCTTCAACTACGGCGGCCGTGCCGAGATCGTCGACGCGGTGAAGAAATTGGTGGCCGAAGGCGTGCCCGCCGACAAGATCGATGAGAAGGCGATCGCCAAGCGCCTCTACGACCCGACGATGCCCGATCCCGATCTCGTCGTTCGCACATCGGGGGAGTACCGGACGTCGAATTTCCTCATGTGGGAGGCGGCCTACAGCGAGCTGGTCTTCACCGACACGCTGTGGCCCGATTTCCGACGAGAGAACCTCTTCGATGCCGTGCGCGAATTCCAGGCCCGTGATCGTCGATTCGGTGGCCTGAGCCCCGAAGCCTGATCGGGTCGGTACATGGCGAAGGGCACGATCTATCGCGACGAGGGAATCGTGCTCCGCACCTACAAGCTGGGTGAAGCCGATCGGATCGTCGTCTTTCTCACCAAAGGCCGGGGCAAGGTCCGCGCCGTTGCGAAGGGCGTGCGCAAGACGAAGTCGAAGTTC
>CAZMJK010000121.1:0-5988 GCA_964566555.1 uncultured Bifidobacterium sp.
CACTGAAGAGCGAAGGGAAACCGATGTTGTGGGGACGCTCCGGGAGCGTCACCGCGACGAATCCACGCTCAGCGTTGCGTCGGATCTCCGCGGCTCCGCGCACCGGGTCGGCGAGGAACGTGAGCCCCAGGGGAATGATCCGCTCCTTGGCCGGTTGCCACCATTCCTCGTGGAGCCAGTCGTTCCACGCCCGCGTCGTCGCGAACCCGAGATCGAGATCGTCAACCTGCGCGAAGACCCGGCCACAGAAACCGGTGATCATCGACGGGAAGTTCATCGACGCCCACACTCCGTTGAGATCCATGTCTCGAACACGCTCGTTGATGTCCCAGCACCCCTTGCGCATGTCGGCGAAACGCGTCGGTTCGAGGTTCTTCATGCTCTTCTGTCGCCCGGCGACGGCGTTCATCCCGACTTGGGTGAAGCGCTGCCCCTCGTACTCCCATACCTCGAAGCCGCGTTCGTCGACGACGACACGTGGGGCACGGTCTTGGAAGCGTTGCGGGAGTCGTCCCTCGAACATTCCGGGAGGCTCGACGAGATGATCATCGACGGAAATGATCGTGTACCGAACCTCGGCCGGTTCGGGATCGGGCAACAGAGCAGGATTATCGACGAGATCGGTCATTGTTCCCCCACGACGAACCGTTCTGACGAGTGTAGGTCCGAGACCGGCGGGTGCGACTCGCTGCTACGTTCAGGAATGGGGGGACACATGACTGACGACGCACTCGATACCGCAGCCCTTGCCGCTTGGATTGGCGAGAAGTTTGGCGACTCCGCCCTGAGTCTCACGATCGACGGGCGACCTTCAGGTGGGTTCTCGGCCGAGACAATTCTGATGACAGCGCACCTCTCCAGCGGACAGGAGCGCCGACTGGTCGCGAGACTCGAGACTCCTGAGCCGGCGGTCTACCCCACCCAATCCTCCCTCGTACTCCCCGAGATCGAGATCCAATACCGGATCATGCGGAGCCTCCTCGACCACTCCGACCTCCCCCTCGCTGGGTTGGTCGGGTACGAGTCCGACGTCTCGGTCCTCGGCACCCAGTTCTTCGTCATGGAATTCGTCGAGGGTGACGTGCCGATCGAGAGCCCTCCCTACAGTGTCGAGGGGTTCTTCACCACCCTCGATCCACCAGCGCGAACACGCATGATCTCGAACGGGCTCCGTCAGCTCGCGCGGCTCCACGATGTCGATATCGATGCGGCCCGTCTCGACTGGCTCGTACCCGACGGCACGACACCGGGTAGCCGTCATCTCATGGAGTTGTGGCGATCGTTCGGCTTGGCCGAACTCAAGGGAAGGGAACATCCCCTTCTCGAGAGGGCGTGGTCTCTGCTCGAGTCCGCGCTTCCCGATGATTCCCGTCTCGGCTTGTGCTGGGGAGATCCCCGCCCGGGCAACATCATCTGGGCCGACCAACGCCCGGCCTGCCTCACCGATTTCGAAGCCGCATGCATCGGACCTCCGGAATTCGACCTCGGATGGTGGCTCATGTTCGATCGCACGATGCACGAACTCGTCGGCATCGAACGACTCCCGGGCGATCCGTCGCGCGACGATCAACGCGCCGAGTACTACCGCCACGCGAACCGCCCCCCATGCGACACCTCGGCCCACGAGCTCTTCGCCGCTGCTCGCTACTGCGTGATCGTCGTCCGAGTGATGAATCGTCTCGATGATCGCGGACTCCTTCCGCCCGAAAGCGAGATCTGGCGAGAGAACCCGGCAACGGAGTGCCTCAAGATGATCCTCACCGAGCGCGGCGAGCTTTCCCACACCTGACACCGCTGCGCTGACCGCCTGAATACCTCCTGCTACCTTGCCCGGAGTGGAGACGCGTGCTGTTGCGAGCGACGTAGGTGGTCGCGGGTCCCCACTGCCACATCTTCCGGGGCTCGACGGCGTGCGCGGACTCGCCGTGGTGGGAGTCCTACTCTTCCATGGCGGCTTCGAGTGGGCTCGTGGAGGTTTCCTCGGCGTCTCGACCTTCTTCACGCTCTCGGGATTCCTGATCACCAACCTCCTCGTACGCGAGTGGGAAGGGTCGGCGTCACTCGACCTTCTTCGCTTCTGGGGTCGGCGACTTCGACGACTGCTCCCCGCGGCGCTCGCCGCCATCGTCGTGATCGGTCTGGTGTGGTGGCGAATCGGAACGCCCGAACAACTCTCGAGCCTCCGTGGCGACATGCTCGCATCGCTCGGCTACGTCGCGAACTGGAGGCTGTGGACCGCCGGAGTCTCCTACGGATCACTGTTCTCGGAACCGACTCCGTTCCAGCATTTTTGGTCCCTGGCGATCGAAGAGCAGTTCTACGTGGTGTTCGCCCCCGTCGTCCTGGTTGCGATGAGGGTCGGAGGTCGTCGCCTCCTGACGATCGTCTGCACGGCCGCCGTCGCTTTGTCGATCGGCCTGATGTGGGTGCTGCGCACCGACTTCGACCGCGTGTACTACGGCACCGACACCCGTATCGCCGAGTTGCTCTTCGGGGTGCTCCTGGCACTCTGGTGGTCGAGCCGCTCACGCAACACCACATCACGAACACCCCACGAGTCAGTGGCCGATCTTCTCGGCCTGCTGGCCGTGCTCGGCATCGTTGTGGCGTGGGCCACGGTTCGGGAGGCGTCCCCCGGTCTCGCCCGCGGTGGACTTCCGCTCTATGCGGCCGCTTCCACTGCGCTCATCTATTGCGCCACCCGAGCTGGCCTCGTCGCGAAGTTCTTCTCCTTCGCCGCGCTGCGGTGGGTCGGACTCCTGTCCTATGGCCTGTATCTCTACCACTGGCCGATCTTCTTGGTGCTCTCCCCCGAACGCACCGGACTCGCTCTCGGACCGCTCTTCGTTCTCCGCATCGCGGTCACTCTCGCTCTCGCCATCGTCTCCTATTTCCTCTTGGAGATGCCCGTTCGCCGCGGAACGCTCTTCCGTACCTCTCGGACGGCTTCGGTGGCGGCGCTCACCTCCATCGGCGTCATCGCTCTCTGCGCCTTCGCCGTGACCACTGATCCACCCCGCTCAACCGTGCCCTACGCGAATGTGAGGATCGGCACGGTGGGGACCGAGACCCGCCAGCTCTCTCCGACATCGACTGCGACCGATCGAACCGCGGCAACGGTGTGGATCATCGGTGATTCGGCGGCGGTCGACGAGTCGCCGGCCCTCGCTGCGGCGTTCGAGGCCACCGGCACCTCGACCTTCGTCTTCGGCGCAGGTCCCGGATTCGGACTCACAAATCCCGACATCGACTGGCGCACGGAGTGGTCTCGTGTCATCGCGGCCGAGGCTCCCGACCTCGCGATCTTCATGTTCGGCAGTTGGGATCTGCCCTACCTGCGCACCAACGGTGAGGCCGCCTATGTGAAGGTGGTTCAGGAGGCAGTCGATCTTCTGACCTCGAACGGGATTCGTGTGATGCTCTTACCCGTGATGCCCGGTGGTTCCCTCGATGTCAGTGCGATCGACCGCACGTTCGCCGCGATCGCACAGCGATCCCCGGCGATGGTCGCGAATCCTTCGATCCGGCGAGCGTTCGAGGCCCCCGACGGTTCCACCCCTCGAATGTGGATCGACGACGAGGGAGTACTCCACCTTCTTCGCAAGACCGACAACTGGCATCTGTGCCCCGAGGGTGCAGCGAATCTCGCCATGGTGATCGTCGACGAGTCGGTTCAGCGGGGGTGGTCGACCCCCATCGCCGGCGACTGGGAGAATGGGCCGTGGCGGGGCGCGTGGCAGTACGACGATCCGCCCGGGACCTGTGAGCCGCCGCGATGACCGCCACGACCGAGAACGTCAACGGGAGCGCGCCGACCAAGCGGAACGGCGATGGTCGGCAACGAACCGGACGGTTCGATCGATGGACCTACGGCGCCCTCGCCCTCGTCGCGTACGTGCCACTCCTCCTCAGTTCCAGAGGAGAAATCTCCGCCGACACCAAGGCCTATCTCCTGCTCGACCCGGGGAAACTCCTCGAACGGGCGCCGTTCATGTGGGATGCCCATGTCGACGCTGGAACGGTGACCCACCAGAACATCGGCTACCTCTTCCCCCTCGGACCGTGGTACTGGATCTTCCGCACACTCGGAGTTCCCACGTGGATCGCCGAGCGACTCTGGTTCGGCACACTCCTGTTCGTCGCGGGTGCCGGAACGCTGTGGGTGCTGCGGAAGATGGGTCTGCGAGGACCAGGGTCGATCGTGGCGGCGTTCATCTACATGCTCAGCCCGTACACGCTCGCCTACATGGGCCGCACCTCGGTGATCCTCACCCCTTGGTGCGCGCTTCCCTGGCTCATCGGCTTGATGCTCTGTGCGCTCAAAGAGCGAACGTGGCGCGCTCCGGTGCTGTTCGCCCTGATCGTCACCGTGATGGCCGGAACGAATGCGAGTTCGGTCATCTTCGTCCTCCTGGGCCCACTACTGCTCGCCCCCTTCGCCGTCTGGATCACGAGGGAGACGCCACCCAAAGAGGCCGTGAAGGCACTCCTTCGTATCGCTGTCGTCACCGGACCAGCGCAACTGTGGTGGCTGAGTGGTTTGTACATACAAGGGAAGTTCGGACTTCCGATCCTGCAACTCACCGAGACCGTGGAAACGGTGGCACAGACCTCGACCGCTCCCGAGGTCCTGCGAGGGCTCGGCTACTGGTACTTCTACGGCAAGGACGGTCTGGCGGGATGGACCGAATCAGGACAGCTCTACACGACGACACTCGTCATGTTGCCGTTGTCGTTCCTCCTGCCCCTCTTCGGACTCCTCGGCGCACTCGTCACCCGTTGGCTCTACCGCGCCTACTTCGTCGCGCTCATCCTCGTCGGACTCGTCTTCGCGGTCGGCACCTATCCCTACCGCGATCCATCCCCCATCGGGGCTCTCATCAAATTCACGACCTCGCTCGAAGTCGGCTTCGCGCTTCGCAACTCTCCACGCATCGTTCCCCTGATCGCGATCGGTATCGCCGGTCTGTCGGCAGCATTCGTCGACGCACTCGTCCCGGCGCTTCGACGTCGTTTCGCCGGCGCGACTGGTCGTCGCCTCGCCGTGGCGCTCCCGATCGCCCTCATCGCCATCGCGCTTCTCAATCTTCCGCCGCTCTGGACGGGCGGACTCATCCAATCGGATCTGAAGTTCCCCTCGACCCTTCCCGCCTACTGGACCGAGGCCGCATCGTGGCTCGACAGCCGTGACCGCGATCTTCGAGTCCTCGAGCTCCCCGGTGCCGATTTCGGGGCCTATCGATGGGGCGAGACCCAGGATCCCGTGACGCCAGGCCTCATCGATCGCCCGTGGATCGGACGCGAGATCACCGCCTACGGCTCACCGGCGAGTGTCGATCTGCTCCGAGCGATCGATCGATCCTTCCAAGAAGGCGTCGGCGAGCCCTCCGCCATTGCCGATGTGGCCCGCCTGTACTCCGCCTCCGACGTCCTCCTCCGCCTCGACAGTCAGTACGAGCGATACCGCGGACCGGTCCCCTCCACCCTGTGGACCCAACTCGGCGGCACCTCTCCTGAGAATGGACTGGGCCGCCCCACCACCTTCGGCGCTCCGGTCGTCAACACTCCGGACTCCCGTCAGCCGATGATCGACGAACAGCACCTCGCCGAGTCATCTCGCGAGACAGCAACACCACCGCTGGCGATCTATCCGGTCGACAACGTTCGACCCATCGTTCGCTCGGAGACCACTCAGCAGCCCACAGTCATCTTCGGTGACGGCGACGGCATCGTTCAGGCGGCAACCTGGAACCAATTGCCGTCGCAACGGCCTTTGTTCTACGCCGCAACGGCGAACGCTTCACCGACGCTCTTCTCCGGACTCCGTGCGGCCCGGCCGAGTCTCGTTGTCACCGACACGAATCGGAAGCGAGCACAACGCTGGGGGACGACGAGGGAGAACAACGGCGCCACCGAAACCGCGACGTCGACGCCGCTCGCCGACGACCCGAAGGACACGCGACTGGACCTGTTCCCCGGCCAGACCGC